>SKGQ01000043.1 GCA_007117515.1 Ectothiorhodospiraceae bacterium
ATCTGGTGTTTCTGCTGATGCGCTATCTACGACGGTCCGACCTGCTGCGCAGGCTGCTGGCGATGGCCTATCTGCAGGCCATGAACAGTCAGGGGCGCCGGCGGACTGACCGTTTACGAGATGTGGGAGATGAATGCCTGCTAATCGGTGGTCTGTTTCCCGGCCAGATCAGGCGGCGGCGTGTGACCCTTGATTACGTCATCGATCTCGGCCGGGGGGCGTATGGCGAGCTGGGCACCAGCGGCGGTCTGGACCTGGCCTCGTTGTTCGGTAAGCTGTCGCGTGATTTTCCATTGTTGCTGGACGTGCTCGGGGAATTGCGGCGGGATCGGGACGCGGCTTCACTCGACAGGCTGGCTCTTGCAGCGCAACGTTTTCTGGAAAGTGGCAGTCCGGCGGCGCGTCGGGAACTCGAAGCAGCGCGAAACAGTATTGTGGCGTCGTCGGGGGACGCTCTACTGCATTAGGAAAAACCCGCACTACTTTGGTGCGTTTCTCCTTTGCCTGCGCCTTTGTAGTGCGCTCGGCGTTCGGTCCTGCCATGCTTTGCACTATGTAAACGCGGTGCCGCGCCATGTTTTGGTGCTGGCACGGTTACTGCTTTATCTCGCACCGACTGCGCCTGGCGCGACGATTATTCACGACCTGGAGGTTACGCATGGCTCGCACTGCAGCTGACATTCTCAAATACATCAAGGAAGAGAAGATCAAATATGTCGATCTTCGTTTCACCGACACCAAGGGCAAGGAACAGCATGTGACCCTGCCCGCCTCTGGCATCGAGGAAGACACCTTCGAAGAGGGCAAGATGTTCGATGGTTCCTCCATCGCCGGCTGGAAGGGCATCAACGAGTCCGACATGATTCTGATGCCGGATCCGGATAGTGCGGTGCTGGACCCGTTTTTCGACGAACCGACCCTGAACATCACCTGCGACATTATCGAGCCCAACACCATGCAGGGCTACGAGCGCGACCCGCGGTCCATCGCCAAGCGTGCCGAAGCCTATCTGCAGTCCACGGGTGTCGGCGATATCGCGTTCTTCGGCCCGGAGAACGAATTCTTCGTGTTCGACGACGTGCGTTGGGGCGCGGATATCGGCGGCAGCTTCTACAAGATTGATTCCGAAGAAGCGGGCTGGAATTCAGAGCGTGTCTACGGTGACGGCAACATGGGTCACCGTCCGGGCGTCAAGGGTGGTTATTTCCCGGTACCGCCGGTCGATTCGCTGCACGACCTGCGTGGGGCCATGTGCGAGGCCATGGAAGAGCTTGGCCTCAAGGTTGAGGTGCATCACCACGAGGTGGCGACGGCCGGTCAGTGCGAAATCGGTGTCGAATTCAACACCCTGGTGAAGAAGGCCGACGAGGTGCAGAAGCTGAAGTACGCAGTGCATAACGTGGCCGCTGCCTACGGCAAGACCGCGACGTTCATGCCCAAGCCGCTGGTGGGTGACAACGGATCCGGCATGCATGTGCACCAGTCCATCTCCAAGGGCGGTGAGAACCAGTTCACCGGCGACCAGTACGGGGGTCTGAGTGAGACGGCCCTGTATTACATCGGCGGCATCATCAAGCATGCCCGCGCGATCAACGCCTTCGCCAATGCGTCGACCAACAGCTACAAGCGTCTGGTGCCGGGCTTCGAAGCGCCGGTGCTGCTGGCCTACTCGGCCCGGAACCGGTCCGCCTCGATCCGAATCCCCTGGATCTCCAACCCGAAGGCGCGCCGCATCGAGGTTCGCTTCCCCGATTCCACCGCGAACCCCTACTTCGCTTTCGCCTCCATGCTGATGGCGGGTCTGGACGGCATTCAGAACAAGATCCATCCGGGTGACGCCATGGACAAGGATCTTTACGATCTGCCGCCGGAAGAGGAAAAGAACATCCCCAAGGTCGCTTTCGATCTGGAAGAGGCGCTGCAGGCGCTGGACAAGGATCGCGAGTTTCTCAAGGCCGGCGGCGTGTTCACCGATGACGTCATCGATGCCTACATCGAGCTGAAAATGGAAGAGGTTACCCGCTTGCGAATGACGACTCATCCCGTGGAATTCGACATGTACTACAGTTACTGATCAAAACCGCTTCTCGCGCGATTTCCAAAGAGGCCTTCGGGCCTCTTTTTTTGCTCGGCCTGGATTTCCTCAGGGGCGGGCATTTCCGCATTGTGAACCGTGCCCGACGGAGCTAGTCTCAGGGATATGAGAAGCTTAATCACAAGCCTTGTTGCCCTGCTTGCCATAGCGCTGTTATCCGGCGCGGGCATCTATCGGCATGTGGATGAGGACGGTAACGTCAGCTTCAGCGATCAGCCGTCGGAAGGCGCTGAGCTGATCGAGATCGAAGGTTCCTCCACCTACACCCCGCCTCCGAGGACGCAGCGCCGCGAGCGAACGGAACCGCGGATCGAGCCCGAACCCGAAGCAGGCCCGGCCTATGAACTGGTGCAGATCCTCAGTCCGGCCGATCAGGGCACGGTGCGGGATAATGAGGGCCGCGTGACCGTACGCACCGAAACACGGCCGCCGCTGCGCGATGGTCATGCGCTGGCATTGCTGGTGGATGGTGAGCCCCACGGTCAACCCCAGCGCGGGTACAGTTTCGAGCTGACGGATATCCATCGCGGAGAGCATTCAGTCCAGGCCGTGGTGATCGACGGCGACGGCGAGCCGGTGGCCGAGTCCGAGCCCCATGTCTTCTATATGCACCAGGCCTCGCAACTGTTTCCCAATCGTCAGGGGCCGCCGGGAACGGGTATCAACCCGGGGCCGGCGCGCTAGGGAAACGCTGGTTTATTCCCGATTCTACGCCCCAAGCCGGTTTTCACCCGCTGGCAAGGCGGGGCCTGGGTCCGGTCAACTGAGCTACCGGGCCCGAGCGAGCGCTATCGTTGCACCAGTTTGGTGCTAAATTCTCATTGATCGCTTTCCTGCCCGCCCGCTCGCCGCGCAGCCGCACCATATTGATTCCGTTCTGACCCTAGGCGCAGCGCGGGTCAGCGCCAGGCTGGTACTGCCGAAGGCTGCTTCAGCCGGTGATGGTGCGTTTCTTGCTATCTCCATTACATGATTACCATCGTCGATGACCCTGGCGTGAACAGTCGCCTGCTGGAACACATGCAGACCGCGTTGATACTCCTCGACGAAGAGCTGCGTGTCCGCTTCATCAATCCGGCGGCCCAGGCCCTGTTCGCGGTGAGTGCCCGTCAGGTTCAGGGTCAGCGCCTGTATCCGGCCTCGCCGGGGGCACGTGTCCTGGAGCGCCTGGCCACCGATGCCCGGCACCATGGAGATGCCTTCACCCAGCGCGAGCTTCGTGTGGAGGTTTCCGGTGGTCATCACATCACGGTGGATATTGCCGCCATTCCGATCTCGGAAACCGAGGTCATGCTGGAACTTTCGCATCTCGACCGGCGGTTGCGGATCACCCGCGAGCAGTCACTGATCAATCAGAATCAGGCGACCCGCCATTTGCTGCGAGGGCTGGCGCACGAGATCAAGAACCCTCTGGGTGGTCTACGGGGCGCCGCGCAATTGCTGGAGCGCGAGTTGAAGGCACCGGACCTGCGCGAGTACACCCAGGTCATCATCGAGGAAGCGGATCGCCTGCGTACCCTGGTCAATGGTCTGCTCGGCCCCAGCACACGTCCCAACAAGCGCGAGGTGAACATCCACGAGGTCCTGGAACGCGTGCGCCAGCTGGTCGACGCGGAGGCGCCGGAGGGCGTCACCCTGGAAAGGGATTACGATCCGTCGATCCCCAGCCTGCTTGGCGAACCCAATCAGTTGATTCAGGCAACGCTGAACATCGTCCGTAACGCGCTGCAGGCAGTGGGCGAGGTCGGACGGATAACCTTGCGCACCCGCTCCCAGCGTCAGTTCACGATTGCCGACGTGCCGCACAAACTGGTGGCGCGGATCGACATCGAGGACACCGGGCCCGGCATCCCGCGGGAGATGATGGAGCGGATTTTCTATCCGATGGTGACCTCACGTGCAAAGGGTACCGGGCTGGGCCTGTCCATCGCTCAGACTCTGGTGCACCAGCACGGTGGTTTGATCGAATGCTGGAGCGAACCCGGCCAGACCGTCTTCACGATCTGGCTGCCGTTGGAGAACACGACGAATGATGGATAAGGAAGAAGTCTGGGTCGTTGACGATGATCGTTCGATTCGCTGGGTGCTGGACAAGGCCATAGAACAGGAAGGCCTGTCGGTTCGCACCTTCGAGACTGGTGACGCGGCATTGACTGCCCTGTCCCGGCGCCAGCCCGCCGTGTTGATAACCGATATTCGCATGCCGGGCATTGATGGCCTGGAGTTGCTGTCCCAGATTCACGAGCGCTGGCCGGACCTGCCAGTGATCGTTATCACCGCACACTCCGATCTGGATGCGGCGGTATCGGCTTACCAGGGCGGGGCCTTCGAGTACCTGCCCAAGCCTTTCGATGTGGATGATGCAGTGGGCCTGGTGCGACGTGCCCTGGAGACCCGTAACTGGGATCGCGCCAGGGAGCCGGAAGACGAAGAAACAGTGCCGGAGATCATCGGCGAGGCGCCGGCCATGCAAGAGGTTTTCCGCGCCATCGGCCGTCTCTCCAGTTCCAATATCAACGTCCTGATCAACGGCGAATCCGGCAGTGGCAAGGAACTGGTGGCGCGTGCGCTGCACCGGCACAGCCCGCGGCGGGACAAGCCGTTCATAGCCCTGAATATGGCCGCGATCCCGCGTGATCTGATGGAGTCGGAGCTGTTCGGTCATGAGAAGGGGGCCTTTACCGGTGCCCAGCAAAGCCGCCAGGGCCGCTTCGAGCAGGCCAACGGCGGCACCCTGTTCCTGGATGAAATCGGTGATATGACCGCTGAACTGCAGACGCGGCTGCTCCGTGTGCTGGCCGAGGGGCAGTTCTACCGTGTCGGCGGCCACACTGCCGTGACCGTGGATGTTCGCATCATTGCCGCTACCCACCAGGATCTTGAGCGCCGCGTCAGCGACGGTCATTTCCGCGAGGATTTGTTCCATCGCCTGAATGTGATCCGGATTCACCTGCCGGCGCTGCGCGAGCGGCGCGAGGACATCCCGCGACTCGCGCGCTATTTTCTGGCGCAGGCTGCCGAGGAACTGGGTGGCGAACAGAAACTGATGCGTGACGAGGTGGCACACTACCTGATGGGCCTGAGCTGGCCCGGCAACGTGCGACAGCTGGAAAATACCTGCCGCTGGCTGACGGTGATGGCCAACGGCAAGGAAATACACATGAGTGATCTGCCGGCGGAACTGCGTCGGGATGGTCAGGTGGAGGCCAGCGGCGAGGACTGGGAGGACGCACTCGCGGTCTGGGCCGAACGTGCGTTGGCGCGCGGCGAGCACGGACTGCTGGAGACCGCGTTGCCGGGCTTCGAGCGGATCATGATAAAGGTCGCGATTCGCGCCACCGGTGGCCGGCGACAGGATGCGGCGCGGCTGCTCGGCTGGGGTCGCAACACCCTGACCCGCAAAATCAAGGAACTGGATCTGGACTGCTAGATCGATGCCTTACTCAGAAGGACAGACTGAGTCCGGTCTCGAACAACGGGATGTAGTCGCGGCTGACGCGGGTATCGTCATCTGCGGTATACGGTTCCAGGTAGGCTGCCCCCAGACCAATGTTGGTGCGTAGCCGGCCAGTAATGAACTGATACCCCAGCGTGCCGCCGAAGCCAAGTCGCTGATAAGCGTTGCGCTTGCCGTCCTCGCGGCGGGTATCGACCTCCAGCGTGCCGATCATGCCGCCGGCGTACCAGCTGCTCTTCAGCCCAGCGCTAGCGGAAAAGAAGCGAAAGCCGCCGACAAAACCGGTCTGGCGACCGCGTTCAAAGCTGGCGCTGCCGGGCACGTCCAGATGGTAGCCAACCATGACCCAGATGCTGCCCACGGGGTTGGCCAGTTCCAGCTGCGCGCCCAGCATGTCGTTTACCACGCCGATACCGGCGTAGCCGCGTTCCGGATAAGGGCCACGCTCGAAGGCGTGACCCGTGGTCGAAGCCAGCAGCAGCAGAAGCAGCAGCCCTGGCGTGAGAGTCCTGCACGGCATGCGAGCCCCTACATGTAGACGCCGCCGTTGACGTTGATCTGCTGGCCGGTGATGTAATCGCCATCGGCGGCCAGGAATACCACCGCGCGCGCGATTTCCTCAGGCTGGCCAAAGCGCCGCATCGGGATCTTGTCGAGGATCTTCTGCTGGATCTCGTCCGGCACCTTTGCCAGCATTTCGGTCAGGGTGAAACCGGGCGCAATGGCGTTGACCGTGATGTTGTAGCGGGCGACTTCCTGGGCGGCGCTCTTGGTGAAGGCAATGATCCCGCCCTTGCTGGCGGAATAGTTCGTCTGGCCGAAATTGCCGGCCTGGCCGACATAGGAACTGATATTGATGATGCGGCCGAATTTCCGCTCCATCATGCTGGGCATGGCGGCGCTGACGGTGTAGTAGACGCTGTTCAGGTTGGTATTGATCACGTCTTCCCAGTCATCGTCGGTGAGTTTCTTCAGCGTGCGGTCGCGGGTGATGCCGGCATTGTTCACCAGAATGTCCACCTGACCCCATTTATCCTCGACCTGCTTGACCAGTCCACGGGCCTGCGACTTGTCGCTGACGTCGGCTTGCACGGCCATGGCGTCGGTGCCTAGGGCTTTCAGTTCCTCGACCACCTGATCCGCCTCGGTGCTGCCGCTGCGATAATTGATGGCGACCCGCGCGCCGAGACGTGCCAGCTCCAGGGCAATGGCCCGTCCGATACCCCGAGATCCACCGGTCACGATGGCGGTCTTGTTGTCCAGCCGTTCAGTCATGGGAGTTCCTCCTTGTGGGGTTGCGAGGGTCACATCTGTGTGTGCCGTCGTCTCTTTCGTGCATTGATGCTCCGGACCAGGTGCCGGTGTTTCAAGCTTAGGGAAACATTGCTCTATTCGCACGCCTGCGTTGGAGTTCGCCTTTCTCGGGCGCAGGCGCGGGAATAAATCAATGTCTCCCTAGATTGAACAGCCTCCAGCAACGACGCAAGCGGCA
>SKGQ01000181.1 GCA_007117515.1 Ectothiorhodospiraceae bacterium
GAACCGGAACCGGAGCCACAGCCGGAACCCGAGCCGGAACCCGAGCCGGAACCGGAACCCGAACCCGAGCCGGAACCAGAGCCGGACGTCGTCGAGACTTTTGAGCCCGAGCCCGAGCCCGAGCCCGAGCCCGAGCCCGAGCCCACACCGGTGCCGTCACCCGAGCCTCAGCCCACGCCCGAACCACCACAGGAGCAGCTTGGGCAGCCGGACGCGCCGGAACCGGAGCCCGAGGAGACGCCCAGTGACGTCGATCAGATGCAGGGTGATCCAGAGGTTGAGGCCGGCTACGGCGATGAACTGCGTGCCTACCTCGACCGGGCCAAGGATTATCCGCGACAGGCGCGTCAGCGCCGTCAGCAGGGCACGGTGACGGTGCGTTTCACGGTCGACCGGCAGGGACAGGTGAGCAACGTGCAGATCACCGAGTCTTCCGGTCATAGGCTGCTGGATAACGAGGTCGAGGACCTGCTCCGCCGTGCCGCTCCGCTACCGGGTATCCCCGATGATCTGCCCCAGGATCGTATGGAGATCACCCTGCCGGTGCAGTTTTCGTTGAGGTAAAGGTTCTCGGACAAGGAAGGTTTTCGGTTTTCGGATCAAGGACGATGGCGACACGCTTCCGGGCCCCGTTGTTTGGTCCGAACACCTTCCAAGTCCGAAAACCGTAAGGGCCGGCTTCCGCCGGCCCGGTCTTGCTCACCGGAGCAACAGGAACAACGCCCCGCCACCGCGCTGGATATGCAATAGCAATTCCCGTGCGCCCTCGCTGTGCTGCCGTAAATCGTTGAGGTCGCCAACCTGCTGTCTGTTGACCGACAGGATGACATCGCCGCGGCGCAGGCCGGCGCGCTGGGCAGGGCTGCCGTCGCGCAGTTCGGTAACGCCGATGCGCTGTTCACTACTGCGTGGATCGGGATTCTCCACAAAGCCAAAGCGGGCGCCCTCCAGGCGCGGCGAGAGGTTGCTCCCATCCAGTGAAGCATGTTCCACGGCGCCGATCTCGGCGCTCACCGTCAGCGTCTGGCCGTCCCGGTAGAGACGTAGTTCGGCGGTGTCGCCACTGCGCAGCAGCCCAATGGCATTGCGTAGCTCGCTGCTGCTCTGCACGCTGCGACCGTTGACTTCGCGAATCACGTCACCCGTCTGCAAACCGGCACGCTCCGCCGGCGAACCGGGCATCACCTGGGTTACAACCACGCCCCGATCACGGTCCAGGCCAAAGGCCTGGGCCAGTTGCGGTGTCAGGTCCTGGATGCTGACGCCAAGCTGGCCGCGGCTCACCTCGCCGTGATCAACCAGCTGCTGCATGATCGATGTCGCCATGTTCACCGGAATCGCGAAGCCGATACCGATATTACCCCCGGCCGGCGCGAGAATGGCGGTGTTGATGCCGACCAGTTCGCCGCGCAGGTTGACCAGTGCGCCGCCGGAGTTGCCGGGATTGATCGAGGCATCGGTCTGGATGTAGTCCTGATAGCTGCTGAGATTGAGCCCGGAGCGACCCAGAGCGCTGACGATGCCGGACGTTACCGTCTGTCCCAGGCCGAAAGGGTTGCCGATGGCAACCACGAAATCGCCGACGCGCAGACTGTCGGAATCGGCCATCGGGATGGCTTTCAGATCATTGCCCTCGACCTGGATCACGGCAACATCGGTGTCCGGATCGCTGCCTACCACACTGGCTGACAATTCTCGGCCGTCGGCCAGAGTTACGCGGATTTCGTCGGCACGGGCGATCACGTGATGGTTGGTCAGGATGTGTCCCCGCTCGGCGTCGATGATGACGCCCGAGCCCAGGCTCTGGGTGGAGCGTTCCCGCGGCTGTTCGGGCAGATCGAAGAAGCGCTGGAAAAAGGGGTCCTGGAATAGCGGGTTCTCACGGAGTTGAACCCGGCCTGTGGTCGCGATGTTGACCACGGCTGGCATGGTGCGCTTAAGCATGGGTGCCAGTGACGGCAGGGCCTCTCCGTCTACGGCATCCGGCAATTGAGCCGGCAGACTGATTGGCACAATCAGGGTGAGAATGGCGAGCCAGGTGGACAGTCGATTCATCGTTGACATCTCCTTGTTGGTAGATTGCTAGGGAAACACTGATTTATTCGCACGCCTGCGTTGGAGTCCGCATTTTTCCCGACTGCTGCGTTGCGCCACCGGCCCGGTAGCTATGGCTACCGAACCGGCACCGCGCCTTGCCAGATGACCAAAACCGGTCTCGGGCGCAGACGCGGGAATAAACCAGTGTTTCCCTAGACAGAGAGCGTCTCTCTTGGGTTCATTGGCAGTTCCTGACGCATTTTCTCATAGAGCTTTTTCGCCTTGTCGGTCTTTGCCGCGGGCGTCACCAGTTTCAGCGTAACCAGTTGCGAGCCGGGTGGGTTGCCGGGCAGACCCCGACCCTTGAGGCGCAGCCGCTGACCGCTCTGCGCGCCGACCGGAATCTGCATATCCACCCAGCCGCCCAGAGTCGGCACCTTGAGTTGGGCGCCGAGGGCGGCCTCCCAGGGCGTGATCGGCAGTTCCAGATGGACGTCGCGGCCGTCCAGGCGCAGTGTCGGATGCGGCGCAATCGAAACGTCCAGGAGAAGATCTCCGGCACCGCCCGGTCCGCGCCCTCCCTGCCCGGTCAGGCGAATGGTCTGGCCGTCGGTGACGCCGGCCGGAATCTTGACCCGGAGCTTGCGTGAACCGCCCTGACCATCGCTGAGATTGAGCGTGCGACTGACGCCGGCAAAGGCCTCGGGCAGGCTGATGCTGATCTTCGCGCGGTGATCATTGCCCCGAGCGGGAGCGCGCTGGCCACGGCTTCGGAAGCCAGCATGACCGAAGGGGCTGGCACCACCAAACAGGCTCTCGAAGAAGTCGCTGAAATCGGCGCCGCCGTCGAAACCACCAGCGGCGTTGCCGCCAGCAGAATGCCGCTGCCAGCCCGGCGGCGGACGAAAATCCTGGCCCTGCCGCCAGTTGGCGCCGAGTTGATCGTAGGCAGCACGTTTCTCCGGGTCGGACAACACCTCGTAGGCTTCGCCGAGTTCCTTGAATCGTGCCTCGGCATCCGCCTCCTTGCTGACGTCCGGGTGATATTTGCGCGCAAGACGCCGATAGGCGCGCTTGATCGCGTCCTTGTCGGCGTCGCGTGCGACCCCCAGCGTCTTGTAGTAGTCCTTGTATTCCATTGACTCTCCTGGGTAAACCGCTTGTTTGACCACGCGATTACCGGAAATTCCGCGTATCGGATCAGTCTTGCCAGGCCGTTGTGGCCCTTGCTGGTCGTGCTGCTGGAGATAATGGCGGTTGGCGGCTTTTCAAAGTGCCGGGAAGCCGGGTTGTCGCAAGGGGGGCGCAGTTTTCGCCCGGTGCAGCGGTTCATGAGATGGTTTTCGGCTGGGCATGAACCAGCATTGCCCTGGATGGTTTGCCTTGAAAGGCACCGTCCATGCTGGTATAACACCGCTCTTTCTGAGACGGCGCCAATCGGCGGCGGCCTCCACGATCAAGGCAAGCAGGAGTCGGGTACCAATGTCCAAGGTATGCCAAATTACGGGTAAGCGCCCGACCACCGGGAACAACGTGTCCCATGCGAACAACCGGACGCGTCGGCGCTTCCTGCCGAACATCCATTACCATCGGTTCTGGGTTGAAAGCGAAAACCGCTGGGTGCGTCTGCGGATCTCGGCCAAGGGAATGCGCATCATCGACAAACTGGGCATCGACAGCGTGCTGTCGGATCTGCGTGCCCGCGGCGAACGGGTCTGAGGTGAACCATGCGTGACAAGATCAAGCTCGTCTCCAGTGCCGGCACCGGTCACTTTTACACCACGAACAAGAACAAGCGGAACACGCCGAACAAGCTTGAGTTCAAGAAGTACGATCCGGTTGTTCGCAAGCATGTGATGTACAAGGAAGCCAAGATCAAGTAAGGCGTCCGCGCCCGGGGCCGGTTTTGGCCCCTGGCTGCGTTGCGCTGCTTGACCGCAGAATGACTGCGGCCCTGCACAGCTCGCCTTGCCTCGGTAAAAAATTGGGGCGTCAACGCAGGCGCGAGAACAAGTCAGTGTCTCTCTGGCCCGCCCCGGTTATGCCGGCGCGGGTTTTCTTGTGCCCGCTGTTCGATCATCGATGATTGATTCCGGAGCCGCTTGGGCTCTATCGTCGTGGACCTTCGCGATCGTCGGGACCCGGGACTGCATGACATCCAGCAAGGCCTTGTTGCAGGTGAAGGGACTGGGGCGCCATTTCGGCCCCCGGTTGGCGGTTGCCGACGTCAATCTGCATGTCACCCGAGGCGAGGTGCTTGGCCTGCTGGGGCTCAATGGTGCCGGTAAAACCACGACTCTGCGCATGATCTGCGGCACCTTGGCGCCCAGCCAGGGCAGTATCTGCATCGATGGTGTCGATCTCATGGAACAGCCGGCGCGCGCCCGGCAGTCACTGGGTTATCTGCCGGAAACCCCACCCCTGACCCAGGACACCAGCGTTCGCGAGTTTCTCCGCTTCGCCGCGATGTTGCGACGGGTGCCGTCTTCGCTCCAGCACGACGCCGTTGCCCGAGTCCTGTCGCGCTGCGGACTGGCAGACGTCGCCGGACGGCTGATCAGGCATCTGTCCAAGGGGTACCAGCAGCGGGTCGGCATCGCCCAGGCAATTGTCCACGAACCGGCGTTGGTGGTACTGGATGAGCCAACCGTGGGACTGGATCCACGCCAGGTGGTGGATATCCGTCGATTGATCGATGCCCTGCGCCAGGATCACGCCGTGATTTTCTCCTCGCATATCCTGCCCGAAGTGCAGGCGCTCTGTGATCGCGTGGTGATCCTGCACCATGGTCGTCAGGTCTATATCGGCGAGCCGACAGACGACGATACGGAACTGCGTTACCAGTTGCGCCTGCAGAACCCGCCGGACCCCGGTGCCCTGCAGGCCCTCGCGGGTGTCGAGTCCGTGCGGCAACTGGAGCCTATGCTGTTCGAACTGGTGCTGGCCGATGATGCGGCAGCGTTGGACGAGATCCTCGCTGCCGCCGTCGCCGCCGGTTGGCAACCGAGGGAGTTGGGCCGTTGTCGGCGCACCCTGGAACAGGTTTTCCTGTCCCTCACCGCCGGCGAGGCCGCCGCATGATGGCCCTGCGGCTGGCCTGGCGTGAACTGCGGCTGATCGCCCGGGGCCCGGCATTCTGGCTGCTGCTGGGGCTTGTTCAGGCCTTTGCCGCCTGGTGGTATCTGTTGCTGCTGGAACAGTACCGCAGCCATTACGAGCCCCTGGTGGTGCGAGTGAACAGTCCGATGGGGGTCAACGACCTCGTCGTGCTGCCGTTCTATGGCAGTGTCCTGCTGCTCGGCGCCTTGCTGCTCGGCGCCGCCATGCTGGCTATGCGGCTGCTGGCCGACGAGCGGCGCTCTGGCAGTCTGCAGTTGCTGCTGTCGTCGCCGATCAGCATGACGCAGCTGGCCGCCGGCAAATACCTGGCGGCCCTGGGGTGTCTGGCCCTGCTGGCCCTGCCCTGGATCCTGCTGCCGTGGACGCTCGCTTTCGGCACCGAGCTGGACTTTGCCCGCCTGCTCAGTGCCGGCCTTGGCGTGCTGCTGCTGGTCGCTGCGCTCGCGGCCATCGCGCTGTATGCGTCCAGTGTTACCGCCCAGCCGGCCACCGCCGCCGCCCTGACTGTTGCCATCGCGGTGGCCTTGATGGGCCTGAATGCCGGTGTCGAGGCGGTGGCCGGCGGCGATGACGCGATCGCCGACTATCTGGCCATGCTCAGTCATTACGAACCACTGGTGCAGGGCCTGATTCGCTCCTCCGACATCATCTATTTTGCGCTGCTGGTGCTGGCCTTTGTCGGCTTCACGATTCGCCAGCTCGACAGTCTGCGCACCCAGCGGTAACGCCATTCCATGCAGATCAATCAACGCACCCGCTGGCTGATGCGCTTCCAGGCACTGTTGTTCGCCGTGGCCTTTCTGGCGCTGCTTGGCCTGCTGGCCTGGGCCAGCCTGCGCTACGAGATCTCGACCCAGGTCTCGACGCTGCGCAGCGCCGACCTCTCCGAACACAGCGTGCGGCTCTTGCAGCGCCTGGATGGTCCCGTCGAGATGCTTGGTTTCGTGCAGCCGGATGACATGCTGGCCGAACACATGGCGTCGCTGGCGGCCCGCTATCAGAGACACAAACCCGATCTGCGCTATCGGCAGGTGAACCCGGATGCGCGCCCGGATCTGGTGCGGGATTTCCAGATCGAAGGCAGTGGTGAGCTGATCGTCGAATATCAGGGCCGACAGGAACGGATTCGCGTGCCCAGCGAGCCGCGCATCAGTGCGGCCCTGCAGCGACTGCATCGCACCGAGGAACGGCCCGTGGTCTATCTGCGTGGTCACGGCGAACGCAGTCTGGAGGGAGCGGCGAACCATGATCTGGGCGGCTTCGGTGATTACCTGAAGCAGCAGGGCTTCCGGCTCACCGCACTGGCGCCGGGCGACACCATGCCGGAACAGCCGGCATTGCTGGTGTTGGCAGGCCCGCGCAGCGACTGGCTACCGCAGACGCAGGACATGGTGCGTGAGCATGTCGAGCAGGGCGGTCATCTGTTGTGGCTGGTGGACGCCCAGGACGAGACCCGGCTGGCGTTCCTGGCCGAAATGCTCGATCTCGCGTTTGTTCCCGGTGTCGTTGTCGAGCCGCGGGCGGAGGAATTGCTGGGCGTCGACAACCCGCGCCTGCTCGTGCTCGGTGATAATCCCGCGCACCCGGTGCTGGATGGTCTGGACGGCGTGTCGCTGTTTCTCAGCGCCCGCGGCCTGGAGCCAATGATGCAGCAGGACTGGGAGTTCTCCCCGTTGCTGTTGACCGGCGATCGGCACTGGAGCGAGACCAGCGATCTCGACGCGCCAGTGCTGGACGAGGAGGCCGGTGACCGACCGGGTCCACTGGCGATCGGTCTGGGTCTGAGTCGTGGCGACGGTACCGGGGAGGGCAGCGAGCAACGTGTTGCGGTCATCGGCGATGCGGATTTCCTGTCCAATGCCTACCTGGGCAATGGCGTCAATCTGCAGCTTGGCCTCAACCTGGTGGAATGGCTGGCACTGGGCGATCCGAGCACGGCCATGCACGGGCCTGCCGCCCGCGATCAACGATTGCAATACAGTGACCGTGGCCTGTTGATCCTTGGTGGCGGCGCGCTACTGGTCGCTCCGGCCCTTTGCCTGCTGGTTGCCTTGACCCTCTGGTGGCGGCGCAGGCGCGGCTGATGCGGACGCGCTGGCCCTGGTTGTTGTTGCTGATTGCTGGTGTCATGACACTGGCGGTATGGCTCGTACTGGATAGTCGGGAGGCATCCACACCGCTGTTGCCCGGTGTCCAGCCGGGGGACGTTGATCGGGTGTTGATCCAGCGGCCCAATACCGAAAACGTGCAACTCCGGCGGCGCGATGGCCAGTGGTGGTTGGAGGCGCCCTCCGACGTCTCGGCCAACGATTTCCACATCCGGCAACTGCTGAATGTGGTGCGGGCGCAGCCGCAGGCTGATTACGCACTGGCGGATGTGGAACCGCAGCGGCTGGGTCTGGATCCGCCCCGGGTGCGCCTGCAACTCGACGAGAGCGTCATTCTTTTCGGTGATACCGATGCCGTGGATGGCCTGCGTTATGTGCAGGTGGATGACCGGGTGCTGCTGATCGCGGATCGCATCATGCCGTTGCTTGAAGGTGCCTGGTGGAACCTGATCGACCGTCGTTTGCTGCCCGCCGGGCGATCCCTGCAGGACGTCGAGACGCCGCATTATCAAATGCGGCGCGATCAGGAGGGATGGCAGGTTGAGCCGGACATCGCTGTCCCGGCCGCTGATCTTGCCGCTGACTGGCGCAATGTCTCGGCGCTGGTGGTGCGCGAGGTGCGCCGGCAGGAGACAGATGCCAGCGATGTGCGTCTTGGACTGGATGATGGCTCCAGCCGCCACCTGCGACTCACCGAAGAGGACGGCGAGCGACGCCTGGTGGATGACGCCCGCGGCCTTGCCTACGTGTTCGATGGCGGCACGCTGGATTATCTGCTGCGGGGAGATCCGCAGCAGATGGGTGCCCGGCCCACGGGCAACGAGGACTGAGGCATGCCCGAGTTGCCGGAGGTGGAAACCACCCGCCGTGGCATCCTGCCGCATGTGGCAGGAGCCCGGATTGAGCGCGTCGTGGTTCGTGAATCCCGTCTGCGTTGGCCGGTGCCCGTCGGCCTGAGCGAGGTCTTGTCGGGCCAGCGTATCCGCACCGTTGATCGGCGCGCGAAGTACCTGTTGTTCCGGACCGACGCGGGTAGCCTGCTGTTGCACCTGGGGATGTCCGGGAGCCTGCAGGTGGTGCCGTCACCGGTGCCGCCGCCGGCGCGGCATGATCATGTGGACCTGCTGCTGGGCAGCGGCGCCTGCCTGCGCTATACCGACCCCCGTCGCTTCGGCAGCCTGCACTGGTTGCCCCGGGACGCGCCGCCGCATCCCCTGCTGGCCCACCTGGGGCCGGAACCACTGGACCCGGCCTTCAGCGGTGACCTGCTGTTTCGCCGCAGCCGCGGCCGCCGCAGTGCGGTGAAAAGCTTTGTCATGGACGGCCGTATTGTGGTGGGCGTCGGCAACATCTACGCCAGCGAGGCCTTGTTTCTCGCCGGCATCAATCCGATGCGGGCCGCCGGTCGCATCGGTCTGGCCCGATACCGACGTCTGGCCCAGGCCATTCGACAGGTTCTCGATGCGGCGATCGCCGCAGGGGGCACGACGCTGCGGGATTTCGTCGGCGTTGGTGGCCAGCCCGGGTACTTCAGTCAGCAACTCCGTGTCTACGGCCGCACCGACGCCCCCTGTCCGTCCTGCGCCACCCCGATCCGCCAGCGCGTCATCGGGCAACGTGCCAGCTACTACTGTCCCGCCTGTCAACGCTGAGCCGGTCCTTTCAGCAACCTTCTCTGACTGATTTCTGCACTGTCACGGGACTGTCACCGGCCTGTTATCTTCAGCGATTAGCCTGATCGTCCAATTTTGGCGAGAGGGTTGGTCCACATGTCCGTCTACCTGCAATGCCAGGGCCTGCGAAAGGTCTTTGGTGCCAGCGTTGTACTCGACGACATCAGCCTGGAAGTGCAGGAGGGCCAGTGCCTCGTGCTGTTGGGTCCGTCTGGCTGCGGCAAGACCACGCTGCTCAACGTAATTAGCGGAATGCTTGCCGCCGATGGCGGCGAGTTGCGCTGCAATGGTCGGCTGATGGACAGCGCAGCCAAGGGCGTTCACGTGCCCATCCAGGAACGTGGCCTGGCCATGGTGTTTCAGGATTTGAGCCTGTGGCCTCACATGAGTGTCGCCGAAAATGTCGGTTTCGGTTTGCGGATTCGCGGTATGAAAGCGAACGATCGGCGGCATCGCATCGACACCGTGCTGGAACAGGTGGAGATGGGTGGCTTCCGCGATCGGATGCCGAACGAGTTGTCCGGAGGTCAGCAGCAGCGCGTCGCCATCGCCCGCGCCCTCGCGGTTCAGCCCTCCCTGTTGTTGCTGGATGAGCCCTTGTCCGCCCTGGATGCGCGACTGCGCGAGGATCTGAAGCTGGAGTTGGCGGGTCTGTTGCGAGAAAGCGGGGTTACCGCCGTTTACGTGACGCATGATCAGCAGGAAGCCTTCGCCCTCGGCGACCAGGTGGCCGTCCTGCATGGCGGCCGCCTGGCCCAGTTGGCCCCGCCTGAGAAACTGTACGACTCGCCCTGCAGCGCCTTCGTGGCCCGCTTCATCGGCAGCTCGAACCTGCTGCCTTTTCGGCAACTGGACGGATACGCGCTGATCGAGGACCACATCGCAATTCGGGTTCTTGCTGCTGATGTGCCGATGGAGGGTCACTGCATGGTGCGTCGCGAGGCAGTCGGGGTCCTGGACAAGCAACCCTTCGCTGAAACCTCGGACCAGGTGATCCTGGCGGGCGTCTGCGAGCAGACCCACTTTCTCGGCGAACGCAAGGAGGCGCAGCTTCGCCTGCCGTCGGGTGAGCGCCTTCGCGGTGTCACGGCGGGCCATATCCCCAGCGGTGCGCCGGTCTGGGCACGGTTTCCGAAGAACGCCGTTCGCTTCCTCGCAGACTGATGCGGCTTGCTTATTGGTCAACCGTTCTCGGTTTAGGGTGGATCCTGCTTGCGGGCTGCGATGGGGGCCAGCGAGAGGATGTGCTGGTGGTGTACTCAGCCGGACCCCGGCCGGTCGCAGAAGACATCGTTGCCGCGTTCTCCCGCGAGACTGAAGCCGATGTCGAGCTGTTCGCCGCCACTACCGGCCAGGTCATGGCGCGCCTGGAGGCCGAGCGCTACCGGCCTCGGGCCGATGTGGTGATCTTTGCCAGCCGCGTGGCGGCGGAGGCGCTGAAGCAGGACCAGCGTCTGTTGCGCTACCCGGAGCCGTCCTGGCTGTCCGAGACCGAAGCCGACTGGCATGACCCCGAGCATTACTACTTCGCCACCTCGGCGGCGCTTGTGGGCATGGCGTTCCGTGAAAGCGTCTACGATGAGGACGCCGACTGGGGGCGGTTTCTCAGTCCGGATCCCGGCCTGCGAATGACCATGCCATCCCCATCCCGCTCCGGTGCCGCCGGCGATCTGGTGGTGTCGCTGGTGCTTGATCGGGGTGACGCGATTTGGCCCGAGCTACTGGATGCCCGCGGCGCCGGACTGGATTTTGCCGCGGCCAACAGCCAGGCGATCAGCACCACCCTGGTTGGTGCCTTTGACGGGATCCTGGGTGCGGTGGACTATCTGATCTTCTCCCAGATCGCCGATGGCGCGCCGCTGGTTGTTCATTATCCGCCGTCGGGGTCGGCACTGGTGGAGCGGCCCATCGCCATTCTCGCTTCCACGCCGAACGAGGAGCTATCGCGCCGCTTCGTTGATTACTACTTTTGCCGGGAAGCCCAGGAGCGGGTGGCAGCGGCCCATTTGCTGCCGGCGCGGCCCGATGTCGCGGTCAGCGACATCCGCGGCAGCCGGGAACTTCCCGAACTTCTGGAACGTGATATCGAAGCGGCTCTGAAGCAGCAGACCCGTATCCTGCGGCGGTTCCAACTGGAGGTGGAGCGGGCGGAGATCGTACGGTGATCGCTGCTTTGCGTCGCGGCCTGGGCCGGCGTCTGCCCTTGTTGCTGTGCGCCGCCTTGCTGGCCCTTGCCACCGGTTATCCGGTCTTGCTGCTCTTCCTGCAGAGTATCTTTCCGGACATCCTCGGCGGCAGCCTGGCCGGCGCCTTCGACGCCTACCGCCGGATTATCGAGACGCCGGAACTGGGCGCGATGATCGGCACCTCGCTGGGGTGGGCCGGTGCCGTGACCCTGGTCAGTTGGGTCTTCGGCATTCCCTGCGGCTATCTGCTGGCGCGTACCAATCTGCCTGGCAAGCTTTGGGCCCGCATGTCGCTGCTGATCCCGATCATGACGCCGCCCTACATCCTGGCCCTGTCCTACGTGCTGGTGATGCAGCAGGGCGGCTTCGGCGACGTGCTGCTTCCCATTCCGAATGGCTTGCGGGCCTGGTTCTTCTCGTTCTGGGGCGTCACCGTGGTGATGGCCCTCGCCTCGTTCGGCTATGTCGCGCTGGCCGTGGAGGCGACCTTGTCGACCTTGCCAAGGCGTCTGGAGGACGCGGCCACAGTCCTCGGCGCCTCATGGCGTGCTCGTGTCCGTCATGTCCTGCTGCCATTGACGGTGCCCGCCATTCTCAACTCGGGCCTGCTGGTGTTTCTCGAGGCGTTGTCGAACTTCGGCGTGCCTGCGGTCCTGGGCACGCGATCGAATCTGCCGCTGCTGCCGGCCGAGATCTTTTACCTGGTGACCAGCTGGCCACTGGATCTGGCCCTGGCGACCTCCTTGTCGAGCCTGCTTTGCCTGCTGGCATTGATGGCGCTGTATGGCAAGCGGTGCTTGGCACAGTGGATGGCCGGTGGTCACATCCGCCCCGGCACGGCCGCCTTGCAGCCGTTGTCACGTCGCTGGATCTGGTTGGGCTGGGGCTGGATCGGCGGCCTGTTCCTGTTCAGCTCGGTCCTGCCCTACTGCGCCATGGTGCTGACCAGCCTCGCCGAATCCTGGGGGGGCGATGGTTTTCCGCCGTTGACGCTGAAGCACTATGTCGCACTGTTCGAACCGGGTTCGCGCAGTCTGTGGGCGCTGGCCACCAGCCTTGGTCTGAGTGTCGCCGCCGCGACGCTGTGCGTGGTGATCGGTGGTTACATCGCCTATGTCTCGGTGCGCTCCAGCGGTCCCCTGCGGCACGTGCTCGACGGGCTTGCCACATTGCCGCGGGTGATCCCGAAGATCGTCGTTGCAGTGGGACTGATCCTTGCCTGGAACGCGCCGTGGATACCGCTGAACATCTACAACACCGTTTGGATGCTGCTGCTCGCCTACGTGGTGATCTACATCACCGACGCACTCAACTACGCCAATTCCACGGTGCGGGGCATGAGCCCGAATCTGGAGCATGCCGCCACCGTCCTGGGTGCCGGGCGTTACACGGTCTTCACCCGCATCGTGCTGCCGGGGCTGCGGCCGGCGTTGATGGCTGCCTGGCTTACCACCTTCATCGTCTGCATGCGCGAACTGGTGGCTTCGGTCCTGCTCCTGCCGCCTGGCGTCGATGTGACTGCAACGTACATTTTCAACCAGTTCGAGCAGGGCGATATCGCCGCGGCCATGGCCATGGCCACCGTGACTATCGTCATCTCCACCATTGTCCTTGTGGGTTTCCAGTTCCGCCGTCGGCCCTGACGTATCGGAAAAACGTCAGTCCCAGGGCCTGCACTGCAGCAGGCGAGCGTTTCTCGCCTGTCATCGGAATTTTAAAAAAGCTTCATCCCAACGTGATTCAAGCGTCACATCCAGTCGCTAACTTTGAATCCGCGCGAGGAGGGCCGCCGGCAAGCTGCAGGCGTTCCGGAAGTTGGGCACTGAGGGAAACACTGTTTTATTCGCACGGCTGCGTTGGAGTCGCATTTTTATCGAATCAAGGCGCGCTGCGCAGCGCCGCAGTAATCCTGCGGTCAAGCAGCGCAACACAGCATTCGCGAAAAATTCGATCCAATCCAAAGGGGCCGGCCGATTTCGGGCCCCTGGCCGTGTTGCGTCACCGGCGCGGTAGCCCGAGCTACCGAACCGGCACCGCGCCTTGCCAGATGACCAGAACCGGTCTCGGGCCCAGTCGCGGGAGTAAATCAGTGTTTCCCTAGGGCTCTCCTCACCAATCCACCTTTCATGCGACATCCGATAGACCCGCGGCAGGGCGTGAATCGGTCGTCATCGACCGACTCAGCAATCGCGTCCGCGACATCCTCAAAACATTCCGGGATCAGGCCGCAGGGACGCGGCGTGCCGTCGGGTCTGTCATCCGCGATGAGGACGACAACCGATGAAAAGAACCGCGAAACGTGTTTCAGCAGCCCTGGCGATTCTGCTGGGCGGATTCTCAGTGGGAACGGCTCAGGCCGACAACGAGGCGCTGATCGAACTGCTGATCGAGCGTGGGGTACTGACCGAGGACGACGTGGCCGAGATGCGTACCCAGATGCGCGATGAGCCGGCCGCTGAAGCCGAGGATGAGAGCCGCCTCGCCCTTCAGAATCGCTACCAGGGCATGCAGTACGAGCCGACGGAGCCCCTGGTTGGCGAGCCGTTCAACGTCCGCGTGCGCAACTTCCGGATCGAGACGCCTGACGGCAAGCACCGGTTCGGGATTCGAGGCCGCTTGATGGTTGATGGCGCTTATACCGATTTCCAGGACCGGGCTACGGTTGATGATGACCGGGTCGACAGGGGGGTGTTGGCGCGTTATGGCACCATCCTGCGCCGTGCTCGCCTGGGAGCGCTGGGCATCATGTACTACAACTGGGAATGGCAACTGGAAGTGGATTTCCGCGACGAAGAAGTCCGTTTCGCCAATGCTTACCTGGCCTACCTGTTCGACAACGGTCGCCTGGCTATTGGCAATTTCAAGGAACCGTTCAGCATCGAGAGCTCAACAAGTTCGCGCAGGATCACGTTCCTGGAACGGGCGACGCCCGTGGATGCCTACCGGCCCAGCCGGCAGATCGGCCTCATGTACGAGACCCTCATTCCCAACATGTACGGCGCCATTGGCGTTTTCGGCGGTGACGGTGTGGGGCGGGATCGCGATGTGACCGAGGGATACAGCGTTGCGGCCCGTGGTTCCATCGCGCCTTATCTGGACGAGGCCTCTCGAACCTGGACCCATCTGGGCCTTTCCTACAATTACCGCCGCAACGCCTATGAGGGGCGCGGCCGGGACAAGGAATTCGAGGATGTGCGCATGCGCTCTCGCCTCGGTACTCGTGCGGTGGACGGACGCTTCATCGGACGCCGGGACCTGGACAATGTCGACGATTTCCAGACGGTGGCCCTGGAGGGTGCGTTCGGTGTCGGCCCGTTCTCGCTGCAGGGTGAGTATCTGCAACAGGATCTGGATCGTAAGGATGGCGACGACGTGACCCATCGCGGCTATTACGTCCAGGGGAGTTACCTGCTGACCGGTGAAAACAGGAATTACCGGGCCTTTTCGGGCGATTTGGGTCGGATTCAGGTCAATCGGCCGCTTTCAGCGGGTGGCCCGGGTGCCTGGAAAGTCGCGGCTCGGTACGCCACGGCCAATTCCTTCAACCGGGGTGTCACGAATGATGGCGGGCAGAAGATGGATCACTACACGCTTGGCCTGAACTGGTATCCGGAGGACGACATCGTCTTCAAGTTCAACGTGATTTATCTGGATGCAGAGACAGGTCAGTCCCGCAGCGACGAACTGGATCGTAAGGAGACCAAGGGCTGGGTCTACGCATTTCGCGCGCAGTATGAATTCTAGAGTGCGCTCACGCAGGTTCGTTTAATGAAAAAGGGGCTCACGGAAGAGCCCCTTTTTTTGCTCATGGGCCTTGCCGCCGATCAGTCCAGCACCCGCACACCGATGCCGTGGAAGTCGCTGTCCTCGTTGTCCTCGTCGGGCATGACCAGGCCGATCAGCTCGCGGCTCTCGACGTCGATGACGCTGAATCCCGGCGTCTCGCCGACCGCCATGTGCGGCATGGAGACCGGGTTCGGGCCACGCAGGGTGACGAAGGCGAAGCGGGAATCCGGCGAGAAATCCAGAATGTCCGGCGTCATGCCGGTGTCCGGAATGGTGTCGATGACCTCCAGGGTATCGGCATCAATGACGATCCCGTCGGAGGTGCCACGGTTCACCATCCAGATTTCCTCGCCATTGGGCACGTTGCGCACGCCGTGGGCGTCGATGCCGCCACTGGTGTCCTCGTGGACGATCTCCAGGGTCTCGGTGTCGATGGCGTACCAGATGCCGGTTTCCTGACCGCCACCATTGACCAGCATGTGTCGGCCGTCCGGCGTCAGCATGGTGCCGCAGTTCACGCGCAGTTCGTCTGGGCCCCAGAGCTTCTCGATGCTCAGATCATCGGTGTTCACGACCAGCAGGCCACCGTTGTCCAGATCCGGACCCAGCGTCACGTAAGCCTGGCTGTGATCGGCGTTCATGTAGTGGCAGATGGCCGCCACGTCTTCGAAGTTTTCGGCGCTGTCCTGGAACAGGGGATCGTCGGCAATGACCAGTTCCCGATCGATCTCGAACGTCTCGTTGTCCAGGTCCGCACGAATTTCGACCAGCTTGCCGTCGCGGTAATCGTCGGCATTACCGATGACGTCCACCAGGATTCGGCTGTCATCATGGGAGAAACTGGCCATGTGCGTGCGGGGTCCGGTGTCGATGACTTCGATGACCTCGCGGTCGGCGGTGCGGATGACGGCGACATTGCCGCTGGCCACATTCGCTACCACCGCATAGCGATGATCAGCGCTGAACTCGATCATGTGCGGCACCTCGGCGCCATGGGCGCCCAGGTCGATTCGCGCCACCTCCCGCAGGCCGGAATCGTAGATGTAGGCGATATCCGTACCCTGATCCAGCGCCCAGATTTCATAGCCACCGCTGGCACTGATCAGGTCCGGTTCGTCGCCCGAACCGCAGGCCGCAAGCATGGCTGCGCTGAAGGCAATGGCGGCGAGCCATGGGATGCGAAACCGATGCATCAATCGGGGTAAATTAGCGTTCACTGGTGTTCTCCCTCATGTTCCGTAAGCTGTGTCCGCACAGTTCCCAGAGAAGGATGCAGGCCTTGTTATCCAAGCCGTGGAAGACGTTTGTCCTGGGCCTGTATCGTCCGGCAGCCGCCGGGCAGGTCTGGAGTCAGCGGCCACCCCCCTGGTGGCAGAGTCTGTTGTTCCTGGTGCTGCCCCTGATCCTCCTATCCGTCACGTTACAGGTGCAGTTGCTGCAATTGTATCCGCCCGATATTCCGGACCAGGGCTGGCCTGTATTGCAACGCTGGGCGGTCTACATTGCGTTGACAAGCCTGGTCGCCAGCCTGGCCCTGGCGCTGATCGCCAGCCTGCTCGCCGACGCCTTTGATGGTCGTGCCGATCTCGATGCCGCCATGGCAGCCGTGGCCACTGCCATGGTGCCAGTCTCGGCCGCCCGGGCAGTCTCGGCCCTGCCTTCAGGAGTATGGCTCAGCCTCGCCCTGTTGGCCTGGGCAGTGTGGGTTCTGTACCAGGCGTTGGGCCCGGCGCTTTGCTTCCGCAGCGGCCGTGCCGGACACCTGTTCTCCAGCCTGATGGGTATGTTGCTCTGTGCGCTGGCCGTGGGCTGGCAGGTGCGGGATCTGATACCCGGCGCTGCGCCAGCGGTCCGAATGGGCCGCCTGTGGCTGATCTGAGACCGATCAGTCCTTGCCGTAGCTGTTTTGCATGACGCTCATCCACTGCCGATCCCGTCCATCGGCTTCCTTGCGCCAGCGCTCGACCTCTTCACGACTGTGCTCTTCGAGAATGCGCTTGTCGGTGAATGAGCGCGGATCAACGGCGTCGCTGTATTTCTTGTCATCCGGCATTGGTGCAGTGACCTCCTGGGCAGTGAATTTGCGGCGCATTATAACGGTTAATTCAGGCGTCGCGTTGCCACCTGCAAACCCCTGGGCGGCCCGCGGTATACTGGGGCCATGACGGAAATCAGAGACCAACAGACTCGTTTTGACGACGAACTCGATGCCCGCGGCTTGAATTGTCCGCTGCCGATCCTGCAGAGCAAACGCGCCCTCAACCGGCTCAGCCCGGGGCAGACGCTGCATGTGCTGGCAACTGATCCTCACGCCGAGATCGACTTTCTCGCCTTCACCGAGAAAACCGCGCATCGCATGCTCGATCACTGGCAGGAAGATGAGGTGTTCCACTTCCTGCTCTGTCGGGGCGAGTAACCATCGGATGGCCTTCGCGGCCATGGGTTATCAGCGGCGCATCAAGCGTTCCAGCGTGTTTTCGATGGCCAGGCTGAGTCGCCGACTGATGGGTTCCTTGCGCTCGAAGCGGACCTCGAAAAGATCGTGCTCGCGGCCGAGTTCCAGCAGCAGGTCATCGCTGGTCTGCAGGCTGTCCGCGAGACCCAGTTCAAGCGCCTGACTGCCAAACCAGTGTTCTCCGGTGGCAACCCGATCCAGGTCCAGAGAGCTGCGGTACTTGTGCACATAGGCCTTGAACAGGCGATGGATGTCTTCCAGTTCCTCGCGGAGTTTCAGTCGCCCCTCGTCGGTGTTCTCGCCGAACAGGGTCAGCGTTCGCTTGTGTTCGCCCGCCGTGATCAACTCGAAATCCACATCGTGGCGCCGTAGAAACCGGTTGAAGTTCGGCATCTGCGCGACCACGCCGATGGAGCCGAGGATGGCGAACGGCGAGGCAACGATGCGGTGGCCCACGGCGGCCATCAGGTAACCGCCGCTGGCGGCCACCCGGTCGACCACCACGGTCAGGTCGATGTCCCGATCCCGCAGCCGCGCCAGCTGGGCCGCCGCCAGACCATAGCTGTGCACCAGGCCGCCGGCGCTCTCGACACAGGCCACCACACGATCGCGCTCCGGCCTTGCCTGGGTCAGGATCGCAGAGACCTCCTCGCGTAGATTGTCGGTGTAGCTGGCCCGCAGGTCGCCGTGGAATCTCAGCACGAATATGCGCGGCCGGTCAGCCGCCCTTGTCGCGAGCTGCTTCTTTTCCGCCTTGCGGCGGCGCCGCAGCTGGCGACGGCCGCGACGATCCAGGAACGCATTGCCCAGCGTGTGCTCCATCGCCTGATAGCGATCGTTGAGCTTCTTCACGGTGAGCCGGTCACGCTGCTGCGACCGGCCTCGGCTGGCCGCAACCGCTATTGCGGCTATCATGACCAGCACCACGCCGAGCAGGGTAAGGGTCTTGGCCAGAAACAGGCCGAAATCCGCCAGTAATTCCAAAGGTTCTCTCCCGTTCCCCGAGCATGCCCATAATTAACGTTGTGCATGACCGGATCCGTTATGTTGCCGCCTGTGCTCCGACAGGGCGGCCGACAGAAGGTTGCCACGCCGCAACGGGTCCACGCCACTCGCCAACCCTGCGGCCTTGCGTGGCGCTATGCTACATTCCGCGGCGGTGCAACAGATGCGACGGAGCCATGACACCGAAGGAACGCTATCAGGCTGATTTGCAGCGCGCCGATTTCATCGATGATCCGGCCCAGGCGCTGGCCATGGATGCGCTGGAGGATCTCTACCAGCGGCTGATGGAACAGCCCGCGCCGCCCTCGGGCGGATGGCTGCGTGGGCTGCTGGGCCGCAAGCAGCCGGTGGAAGGCGTGCCTGGCCTGTACCTCTGGGGCGGTGTCGGGCGCGGCAAGACTTATCTGATGGACACTTTCTTCGAGAGCCTGCCGTTCGAGTACAAGCAGCGACTGCACTTCCATCGGTTCATGCAGATGGTACACGCGGACCTCAAGGTCCTGCCGGACACGCCCGACCCGCTGGAGGTGGTGGCGGACCGCTTCGCCGAGCGGGTACGGGTGTTGTGCTTTGACGAGTTCTTCGTCAGCGACATCACGGATGCGATGATGCTTGGACGGCTGCTGGCAGCATTATTCCGGCGCGGCATCACCCTGGTGGCGACGTCGAACGTGGAGCCGAAGGAACTGTACAAGGAAGGGCTTCAGCGCGAGCGATTTCTGCCGGTCATCGACCTGCTGCACCAGCACACCCGCGTGCTGCACCTGGACAGCGCGACCGACTATCGGCTGCGCTATCTGGAGCAGGCTGCGACCTGGCACACGCCGCTCAACGCCGAAACCAGTGCCCGGCTGGGCGAGGAGTTCGAGCGATTGGGGATGGCGGCCGAGCCCAGGCGGGATGTCCGGATCGACGTCAATGGCCGTTCGATTCCGGCCCTGGGCATTGCCGAAGACGTAATCTGGTTCGATTTCAAGACCCTGGTGGACGGCCCCCGCAGCGCCCAGGACTACATCGAGATTGCCCGGGAATTTCACACCGTCCTTCTGTCCGATGTGCCAATCCTGACGGCGGACCGCGAGAACGACACGCGTCGCTTCATAAGCATGGTGGATGAATTCTACGATCGGAATGTGAAGCTGATCATTAGCGCCGAGGAGTTGCCCGAGTATCTTTACCGGGGAGTACGGCTGCGGTTCGAGTATGAGCGCACGCGCAGCCGTCTTGAGGAGATGCAGTCCCGGGCCTACCTGGCGCGACCTCACCGACTGTAGCGGATCCGCAGGTCTGCCTTGGTCCTTGCATCAGGTAGACTCGGGAGACCGTACGGCGAACGGGGCGCTTTAAGTCCCGGGAGGAACCGCGTGTCAGTTTTGTTCGAGCGGATACTTGCTGCCCATGGGGGTGCCGAGCGTTGGCAGCGCCTCAATGCCGTAATGGCCGTGGTCAGTATGGGGGGATTGGAATTTACCTCCCGGTTTCAGGCGCAACCGCTGCGCGACGCGGAAGTCACCGTGTCCACGGCTGGCCCTGACGTCGCCATCGCCGGTTATCCCAGGGCGGGCGTAACGGCCCATTTCCAGCCCAGTAGAGTTTGGCTGCAGGCGGACGACGGCACGGTGCTGGAGGAACGAACCGCACCGGGAACCGTGTTCCACTCACCTCGCCACTGGCTTTGGTGGGATACGCTGGACGTGACCTACTACTGCGGCCTGACGCTCTGGCAAACGCTGTGTATGCCGTTTCTGCTGCTGCGTGAGGGGTGTTATGTCGAGGAACTCGACAAACTGACCATTGATGGTGAGCGCTACTATCGCCTCAGCGTCCGCTTGCCCTGCGATATCCCCAGTCTGTCAGCCGAACTCACGCTCTACGCCGATGCCACGGGCCTGCTGCGGCGGATTGATTCGGTACCACGACTGTACGGATCCCTGTTGCGCGTCGGACAGGTCCTTGAAGACAACGAAGAATGTGATGGCCTGGTGGTGTCGACCCGTCGCCGAACCATGACAGCGATGCCGGGTGGCCACCTGGTTTCGGGACTCTCGATGGGGTGGATCAATCTGGATGATATCCGCGCCGCCGAGCTCGCGAGCTGACTGTTCGTCCGAAAATCAGTCGCTAAACAACTGATGTTGCAGCGTTGGTTAGCTTGTGGATAACGTTGTGGAAAACTTTTCCCGGTGTGTCGGTGCCGGTTTGTTCGCTGCAACATGACGTTTCGTTCAGCGCTTGACCTCTCCGATATCGTCCGTATTTACAAAGACTTCCGTCTTTCGTCGCGACCGGCGCGTCAGCCGATGCCGGCGTTTCGTTAGCGAATGCCTGCTGTGCATAAATGCCAACGTCTATTCTGGCGGGATGTCAATCCTGCTCTGCCAGCGCGTGGATGTGCGCGGCCACGCTCTCGGTCAGCGCTGGTACGTCGTAACCGCCCTCCAGCGTTGCGACCACGCAGCCATTGGCGAATCGATTGGCAATCGCCACCAATTCCCTGGTCAGCCAGGCGAAATCCTCGGCCTGCAGGTTGAGATTGGCCAAGGGGTCCGATGCATGGGCATCGAAACCTGCCGAAATCAGCACCAGTTGCGGACCGAAGCGCCGGATGGCCGGTAGCAGTTCGGTTTCGTACAGGCGCCGTAGTTCGTCCGCGTCGGAGTTGGCCGTGACGGGGCTGTTGATGATGTTGCCAACCGTGGGCGGGACGCTCGCGCCGGTGCCCGGGAACAGCGGATGTTCATGGCTGGAGACGTAAAGAAAATGCCGATCGCCGGCGAGCATGGTCTGCGTGCCGTTGCCGTGGTGGACGTCGAAATCGACCACGGCGATCCGATCCAGATGATGTCTGTCCCGTGCGTGGGCGGCGGCCACGGCAACGTTGTTGAACAGGCAGAAGCCCATGGCCTGATCCGGTTCCGCATGATGGCCCGGGGGACGGACGGCACAGAAGGCGCGGCGCGTCTCGCCGGCCATTACGGCGTCCACTGCCGCACAGACCGCACCGGCCGCGCGCAGGGCGGCTTCTCCCGACTGCGGACTGATCCAGGTGTCGCCGTCAAGTGCAGACAGGCCTTCGGCGGGAATACTGTCGAGCACCGCATCGATGTAGCGGGCGTCATGCACCTGAAGCAGCTGCTTCCGTGCAACACGCGGTGCCTCTCGCCAGTCCAGGTAACCGAATTCCTCGGTATTGAGCCGTTCGAGAATCGAGCGCAACCGCTCCGGGCTTTCCGGGTGGCCGGGGCCGGTGTCATGCCGTATGCAACTCTCGTGGGTCAGTAACATCACGCTCACGCGCACCTCCGCTCCGCCATCGGGTCAGGATCGCTGTCCGATTTCTCAGTCGACATGAAACCGTTCACTGAATCGTATCGGATAGCGGGTGTCGCCGTCGCGTGGCTGTACCTCCAGCTCGAAGCGCAGGCGTTCGAGATCTTCGATGCGGAAGGTGCCAATGGTGTTGACGAAATCCCCCTGACGGACCTCGCGGAAGTTGATCTCGCGCGTTTCGCCGGCGCCATCGATGGCATGACCCCGCAGCCGCGCCGGCACCGACTCACCATGGCGACGCACGGAAATCAACACCATCCCCTGCAGTCGACTGCGCTGGATGCCGCGTGCCTCGGCGATATTCGGTGCCAGCCGTGTCGTTGGCATGGCGTTGAAGTGAACCTCCAGGTCCCCGTGCTGCTGATAATTGTCCGCGTGAAGTGGCATGGCAAGCGTCAGCAGGGCGCAGCACAGCGCAGCGAAGATCGGTCGGTGGAGCATGGCGTCCTCCAGCAGGGGTTGGCCGGGTGATCACGACTGCCGCGGAGCCGCCACCGGCGGCACGACCTCGGCTTGCCAGGTGACCAAACCGGTCGCCGCACCAGACGCGGGAATCAATCAGCGTTTTTCTAGTGCCGCTCGAAGCGGTACAGCGCAATCGCACCCATCAGGTTTGGCAGCAGGCGGGCTCCGAGCCCCGCCCGATAGCGGTCATCGCAAAGGGTCCGCTCCAGAATACGGATGCCCTTTTCATGACAGAGTTCCTCGAAATCCCGCACCGTGCACAGATGGATATTCGGTGTGTTGTACCAGCTATTGGGTAGCGCCTTGCTCACCGGCATACGTCCACGCAGGGCCAGATGCAGCCGCAGGCTCCAGTGCGCGAAGTTCGGAAAGGTGACAATGCCCTGACGGCCGATCCGCAGCATCTCGTCGAGCAGGCGTTCCGGGTAGCGCACCGCCTGAAGTGTCTGCGTCATCAGCACGTAGTCGAAGGAATCCTGCTCGAAATCCGACAGGCCCGCATCCAGGTCAGTCTGGATCACGCTGATGCCGGCCTCGACGCAGCGGCGGATATTATCGGGCGCGATCTCAAGACCATAGCCGGTGACCTGCCGGGTGTCGCGCAGATGCCCCAGCAGGGTGCCGTCACCGCAGCCCATGTCCAGGACCCGTGAGCCGGGCTGGATCCATTCGCTGATGATGCTGAATTCCGGCCGCAGCA
>SKGQ01000064.1 GCA_007117515.1 Ectothiorhodospiraceae bacterium
AGGCAAGGCGCGCTGTGCCGCGCCGCAGTCATTCTGCGGTCAAGCAGCGCAACGCAGCAGTCGGGAAAAATGCGGCCCAACCCAAGGGGCCCGGCCGGTTTTGGCCCCTGGCGGCGTTGCGCCACCGGCCCGGTAGTTAAGGCTACCGAACCGGCACCGCGCCTTGCCAGATGACCAAAACCGGTCTCGGGCGCAGACGCGGGAATAAATCAGTGTTTCCCTAGAGCTTTGTCGCGCTGTTGAAGGTTCGATTACGGTGTTACCCTCGGTAACTGATTGTCTAGGGAAGCCCTGATTTATTGCCGCGGGAAAATGCGGACTCCAACGCAGACGAGTGGACAAATCAGTGTTTCCCTGGCGCAGGACGCAGAAAGGGGTTGCGCGCATGTCAAAGGACCTAATCGCCTTGAGCCACCACCAGGCCGCCATGGCCACCGTTGCGGGCCAGCGTTTTTATGGCATGTTCATGGATCACGCCATGCACCTGGTGAGTCTGCAACTGGATATGATGGGCGCCTACAGCAAGTTCGCCATGGAGCAGTCCCGCTCGCTGCAGGCCCTGATCGACTCGCCGGCTTGTCGGGATTTCCTGAGCAGGCGCGAGGCGCTGATCGGCGAACTCTCCCAGCGCCTGACCGGCGACGCCGACGGCATGGCCAGCCTGCAACGCGATCTGGCCAACGAATGGCAGCGCATCACCCGCGAGAACGTGATCTCCTTCGCCGACGCCGCCGAACTCCGCAACCAGCTCGACGCCGTCGACTGAGAGGCGCCTCATACGCGGTCAGGTACTGGGTGCCGCGGGAGGCGAAGGTTGCCCTCCGAGGTACGAGCTAGGTGCAGTTCCGGGAGGGGATGGGCCAGTGCAAGCTTTCGTCTGGCCTGGCGTCGCTTCGCTCCAACAGGGCCAGCCGAAAACTTCCACTGTCCCTGCCAAGCTGTACGTTGTGAGCTTTCTGTAGCCCATGGCCCCTTGGACCAAGGCTATCCGGATGGCCACGGATACCAGCTGGCACTGGGCCTTGTGCTGTCCCGCCGATATCGGGGCCAGTGCAAGCTTTCGTCTGGCGCGACGTCCCGTTGGTCCAACGACGCCAGCCTAAAACTTCCACTGCCCCTGCCTGACTGAGAATGGCGTGGCTTCTTTCGGACCGATGCTATCCGGTGTCCGATGCGATCGGGACGATCACCGCTATACGGGTTGGCGCGGGGGTTGTTGCTGGTCCGACGAGATCCGGACCGGGGCAGGACGCCCGACGCATGGCACCGCGAGCCGACCGTCGTTACCGATTCGCGCCTGGCTGCCAGAGCACATCCCCGCCCGCATCCCGGTTGGCCTGCCGGGCCAGCACGAACAGATAATCCGACAGACGGTTCATGTAAGTCAGGGTCAGCGGATTGACGTCATCCACCGCGGCCAGTGCCGAGACATCCCGCTCCGCCCGTCGGGCGACCGTCCGCGCCTGATGCAGATGGGCGGCGAGGGCGGTTCCGCCGGGCAGCACGAAGGAACGCAGGCTGGGCAACTCGGAGTTGTGCCGATCGATCGCCTGCTCCAGCCAGTCAATCTGTTCGCTGACAATGCGCAGTGGCGGATAGGGCGGATTGTCCACCTCCGGCGTGCAGAGATCGGCTCCAAGGTCGAACAGGTCGTTCTGCACCCGTGCCAGTTCCTGATCCAGAATCCCCTCGGTGTGCAACCGGCACAGACCAAGCACCGAATTGGCCTCGTCAACACTGCCGTAGGCGGTGACGCGGGCTCCATGCTTGGGGACCCGTTGGCCGTCGCCGAGACCGGTATCGCCGGTGTCGCCGGTTCGCGTGTAGATCCGTGTGAGCTTGACCATCAGGCTAACCCCCTGCGCTGTTTCGGACGGGCGTCGGTGGGATCACCACCGCGGGTGTCCAGCGCGGCCAGCACAAGGCGCCGTGCCGCCATATCCATCGTGCTCCAGCCCGCAATCTCGTTCAGTGTGCGGCGACAGCCTGTGCAGTAGCGCCGTTGCGCGTCCATCTGGCAAAGGCCGATGCAGGGTGATTCGGGAAAACTGGTGTCGGACATGGCAGAACAAGCTCCAGGCAAACACATCCTTGACCACCGATCCGGCGGCACGAGGCTGTGATGCGAATGGGTGGACGCTGCGGCCACAAGGCTCATGCAGCACCAGGTAACGCAAGATATGGTGCTCTCGACGATGGAAAAACACAAGCTGTTGGCCGCACGCTTCAGCCCTCGCTGCGGCGCGGACCCGGCATCCGGTCCGGCATCACGTCCCGCAGGCGACGTGCTTCGCCATTGAGTTGCCAGTCGTAGACCGCGCGGAAGGCGAGAATGCTTTTCACGTAGTCCCGGGTCTCGCCGAAGGTGATGTTTTCGATCCAGACCGCTGCCGGCTGACCGGCATTGTCGCGAACCCAGCCGTCGACCCGGTTGGGACCCGCGTTGTATGCCGCGGAGGCCATGATCAGATTGCCGTCGAAGCGCTCCAGCATCTCGGCCAGGTAATTCGCGCCCAGCCGCAGATTGGCGGTGGGCTGGCGCAGTTCCCGCTCACTGGGCCGGGGCAGACCCAGTCCGGCGGCAGTCTGCCGTGCCGTTGCCGGCATGACCTGCATCAGGCCGAGGGCGCCGGCATGCGAACGGGCGTCGGCGATGAACGCGCTTTCCTTGCGACTGATGGCGTAGATCAGCGCCAGATCCAGACCTTCGGCCTCGGCGCTGCGCTGGAAATCCTGCCGCCAGGCGATGGGGAAACGCAGCCGTACCGCATCATGCAGACCCGCCCGATTGGCGGTGAAAACCGCGCGGTCATACCAGCTCCAGTCGACCGCGAGGGCCGCGGCCTGGGACAGATCCTCGGCGGTGTCGATGCGATCAATGGCTGCGATCCATTCCCTTCGGGCCTCGATCTCCAGTCCTACTGCTCGCAGTTCGCGGGCCCTCTGGATTTCGCTGCGCTGCAACAGCGCCTGCTTCCGGTCCGGATCCGCGCCGGCGGTGGCATCGTTCATGGCATACGGCAGGTCCAGCCGGTCCGCCGCAAGAAAACCGTAGTAACTGCGTTCGTGCGCGAGTTCCTCCAGCAGGCCTTCGGCTTCCTCGCGACGTCCGCTCCTTGCCAGGGCCTCGCCCCGCCAGTAACGCCATTCACTGCTATCCGCGAGTTCGCCCGGCATGATGCTGGTCAGTTGCAGCACACGCGGCCACTGCTGCTGACCCACTGCGATCCGGGCGCTCCATTCGTAGACGTCGTTGTTGACCGCCTCGGCTGGCAGCGCCGCGAACAATTCGGCGGCTTGCTCATCCCGCGACCAGGCGGCGCGCAGCGCGATCTGGCGTTGCAGGCCCCAGCCGGCCTCGGCGTCCAGAACCTCTCGCTGCCGGAACCGCCGGAGTAACTCGCCAGCGGTGTCCCGATCCCTTGCCGCCAGGCGGCGAACGCCATCGGCGACCAGTTCCCGGCCACGCTCGGTGCCGGTGTCGAACTGTGGGTCCCGCAAGCGACGTTCCGGGTTGTCAGCCAGCCGCAGCCAGTGATCCAGCCAGTCACGATCCCGGCTGTCGACGCGTGGCCGCAGCGCGCGTGCCAACTGGCGGTCGTCCCGGGCCATGATCAGGCGGATGCGTTCCCAGCGTTGCTCACGGCTCAGCAGGTCACGATCGTAGAGCACGTCGAATACAGCATCGCAGGCACTGGGCTGGGAATGGCCCACGGTCCACAGTGCGATTGCCTCGCTGATCCAATCCTGGTCGACGCTGCGCTCCATGCGCAGCGCGCGCAGTCGGTAGCAGTCCATTGCCGTCCCACCCTGACCGTTCCAGTGGGCAAGAAACTCGTCCCAACGGCGCTCCTGCCCGAGGTGATTCAGCCAAAGCCGCTGCAGCAGCGGGGTAACTGCAAGGTTCGGATGACGCTCCGCGAACCGGCGAATCTCGTCGCCACGGGCCTCACGCAGGCGTTGACGTAATTCCCGCCATTCCAGATACGGTGCCAGTGGGTAATCACCGAGTCGCTGGAGCGCGCGATCCAGGTCCACGTCCTGGTTCCGGCCAAGCCGGTCCCAGGTGGCGAGAAACAGGGTTCGCTCGGCATGTGGTTCCGTGGCCAGGGCGATGCCAGCGAGACCGGGCTGCAGCAGGAGAAGCACTAGGACTATCAGCACATGGCGCATGGGTCGGCTCCGGTTTCAGGCGTGACATTCAGGCAGAACAATACATCAGAATATGCCGGTGCTGGCGATGAGCCGACGCCTTCGCTGGTCGCGGGAAATCTACGGGATCGGTGTCCACTGGATACCCGGGCGGCCGTCGCTCATCGACGGGCCTCTCCACCGCGGACGCGTGTCCGACGGCGCCAGTGCTGCCGTACCGGTCAGCCCTTGAACGGCGTCACTCAGGCGGCCGTACCGTACTGTCGACGTAACCGCTGCAGGAAATTTTCCAGCCGGTCGATGGCGACGTTGAGATCCTCGCGATGGGGCAGAAAAACCAGTCGGAGGTGGTCTGGCGTTGGCCAGTTGAACGCCGTGCCCTCGACCAGCAGCAGATGCTCCTGGCGCAGAAGGTCCAGCACGATCTGTCGATCGTCCCTGATCGGATAGATTTCCGGATCCAGGCGCAGGAACAGATACAGGGCGCCCCGGGGTTTGACGCAGGATACGCCGGGGATGGCGTTGACCCGCTCGTAGGCCAGTGTTCGCTGATCATACAGCCGACCGCCGGGCATGATCAGGTCGCGAATACTCTGATAACCGCCCAGCGCGGTCTGCACCGCGAACTGCGCCGGCACGTTCGCACACAGTCGCATCGACGCCAGTATGTTGAGGCCTTCGATGTAATCCTCGGCGCCACTGCGATCACCACTGAGGAACATCCAGCCGGAGCGGAAGCCGGCGGCGCGATAAACCTTGGACAGCCCCGAGAAACTGATGGTCAGCACATCGTCGCTGAGTGAGGCCAGGGGCAGGTGCTCGGCCTCTTCATACAGGATCTTGTCGTAGATCTCGTCGGCGAAAAGCACCAACTGGTGGCGCCGGGCCATTTCCACGATCTGCTCCAGCACCTTGCGGCTGTAGACGGCACCCGTGGGGTTGTTCGGATTGATGACCACGATGCCGCGGGTGTTCTCGGTGATCTTGGCCTCCATGTCGGCCAGATCCGGTTCCCAGTCCTGGGTTTCGTCACACAGATAATGCACGGGACGACCGCCGGACAGGCTGACTGCGGCGGTCCACAACGGATAGTCCGGCGCCGGAATCAGCACCTCGTCACCGTTGTTGATCAGCGCCTGCATCGACATCACGATCAACTCGCTGACGCCGTTGCCCAGCCAGATATCGTCCACATCGACATCACGCACGCCCTGCTGCTGGCACTGCTGCATCACGGCCTTGCGCGCGGCAAACACGCCGCGGGCGTCGGAATAGCCCTGGGCACGGGGCAGGTTGCGGATCACGTCCTGCAGGATTTCGTCCGGCGCCTCGAAACCGAAGGCGGCGGGATTGCCGATATTCAGCTTCATGATGCGCTGGCCCTCGTCCTCAAGCCGGGTGGCTTCAGTCAGGACGGGACCCCGAATGTCGTAACAGACATCCGCAAGTTTGTGCGATTTGCGAAGCGTGCGCATGGCCCACCCGATGCTGGTGCGTGAAACAAGCCGTGCAGTATAACGAGCCACAGGGATTGCCGCGATACCGACTGAAACCAGCACGGCGCCTGAAAATGGCGAGGTTCTGCGCGAAGGCGGGGGCGGGGCCGAAACAGCGGAGGAACGTCGGCGGCATGGATGCCGCCGACGAGCCCGCATGGATGCGTTCCCGGCGTTTCCGGAGCTGCTGCTGCCCCGACCCCGCCGGAGCGGAAGGAAACGGCCTTGGATTTCCTTTTCTGCCTTCCCCAGCCCGCTGGCACCGATCTCCAGCCGGCATGCCATGGCCGAGTCCGTTATCAGGCGGCTGCCCGCACCATGCGTGCCGCGTAGTCGATGGCCGCCTGCAGGCTGCCGATCTCGGCCCGGCCGCTGCCGGCCAGCGCCAGCGCGGTGCCGTGGTCCACCGAGGTGCGGATGATCGGTAGCCCCAGGGTGATGTTGACGGCCTCGCCGAAGCCGGCATGTTTCAGCACCGGCAGCCCCTGATCGTGGTACATGGCCAACACCGCGTCAGCGCCCTTCAACGAACCGGGCGTGAACAGCGTGTCGGCGGGCAGCGGCCCCTCAAGGGTCAGGCCGCGTTCGCGCAGCGCCTGCAGTGCCGGGATGATCACATCCAGTTCCTCGCGACCCAGATGGCCACCTTCCCCGGCATGGGGATTCAGGCCACAGACCAGAATGCGTGGCCGTTCGATGCCCAGCCAGCGTCGCAGGTCACGATCCAGGGTTTCCAGTACCTCGGTCAGCAGCGGCCCGGTGATGGCGTCGGCTACCTCCCGCAACGGCAGATGGGTGGTCGCCAGGGCGACCCGCAGCTCGCCGGCGGCCAGCATCATCACCGGCCGCATTCCGCCGCAGAGTTCGGCGAAGAATTCCGTGTGACCACTGAAGTCAACGCCGGCGTCGTTGATCACGCTTTTCTGGACCGGTGCCGTGATCACTGCCTCGAAGGTGCCATCCAGACAGCCCTGGCCGGCGATACGCAGCATCTCCAGCACGTGTGGTCCGTTGGCGGGGTCAAGCTGGCCAGCCTGAACGCTGGCGGCGACCGGGCAATGCCGAAGGCTGAGAGTGCCGGCCCCGGTGCTTGCGGCGGCCCCATCATCGTCCCGCAACAACAGCGGCAGCCCCAGTTGGCGGGCACGATCCTCCAGGACCGTACGGTCACCGATGGCAACCAGGCCGTGGGCACGGGCCCGCTGTGCCAGCTGCACCACAAGATCGGGGCCGATGCCGGCCGGTTCACCGACGGTCAGGGCGAGGCGCTCCGCCACGGCCGTCAGTCTTCCAGGCGGTTGTCGACGAAGGCGTCGTCCCGCAGGCGACGCAGCCAGCCTTCCAGTGCTTCTTCGCCCTTGCGTTCGCGGATCTGTGATGCGGCACGGGCGCGGCGATAGTCTTCGGTACTGTCGTGCTCGCGGCGATCCAGGACCTCGACGATATGCCAGCCAAACTGACTCTGGAACGGCTCGCTGATCTGGCCGATATCCAGGCTGTCCATGGCGCGCTGGAAGTCGGATACCAGCTGTCCCGGTGAGGTCCAGCTGAGATCACCGCCACCGGAGGCGGTGCCGCGGTCGTCGGAATGCGCCTGCGCCAGTGCCGAGAACGACTCGCCGTCCTCGACGATCCGCTCGCGCAAACCGCGCAGTCGCGCCTGCGCGTCCTGGTCGCTGACCACCTCGCTGGGCTGGATCAGGATGTGCCGGGCCCGGGTCTGGGTCACGATCTGGGTATCCTCCGAGCGGCGGTCCTCCAGCTTGACGATGTAGAAGGCGTTACCGCCGCGCAGGACCTCGGAGACCTCGCCGCTGTCCATCGCCATCACGTCGTTGGCGATCGTGCTCGGCAACTGGCCTGTCTGACGCCAGCCCAGATCGCCCCCTTGCAGGGCCTGCTGGCCGTCCGACACCCGTGCTGCCACCTGGCTGAAATCCTCACCGCCGCGGATCTCGGCAAGTGCGTCGTCGGCCCGCTCCCGTGCCTCGGCAATGGCGTCGGAGGAGGCGGCATCCGGCGTCGATATCTGGATCAGGCTGACCCGGTATTCCATGTCTTCGGAGCCGGCCGCAGTTGCCAGGAACTCATCGATTTCCTGCTGGCTGACGTCCACCTGCCGCTCCACCTGCTGCTGGTGCAGCCGGCTGATGATGATTTCTTCCTCCAGATCCTGGCGGAAGCGCTCGAATGTGATGCCCTCCGACTGCAGGGCCTGCTGAAACTGCGGCAGACTCATGTTGTTCTGCTCGGCAACCCGGCGCACGGCGGCGTTCAGCGTCTGTTCGTCGACGGTGATGCCCATCTGTGCAGCCCGGTTGAGCTGCAGCCGCTTCATGATCAACCGTTCCATGACCTGGCGCTGCAGCTCACGGCCGGAGGGCAGATTCTGGCCGGCGAACTGCTGTTGCACCGCGACGGTCTCCGAGCGCAGCTCGGACTCGAGAATAATATCGTCGTTGACCACGGCGACGATGCGGTCGATGGGTTCTGCAAGGGTGGTGGTCGCGAACAAAAGCGCGGCCAGGCCGACGGCGATGCGCAGCGAATGCTGAATCTGTCTCATGGGAAAGGGTTTACCTCAGGCGTTCATAACCGAAAACGGTTTCGTCAAGAAGATCCCGAACATTGTCGCCGATATTGCCCAATCCACGAAACTCGAACTGGAGCAGGATCTGGCGATCGGGTTCTTCCTGGGGCTCTTCGCGGAAATAGCGGCTGACCAGGCGGAAACTCCAGCAGCAATCCCTGTATTCCAGACCACCAAACGCCTCGATGGTTTGCCCCTCCAGTGCGTCATAGCGCCATCCGCCCAGACCGCTCCAGCGTTGGCTGATGGGGAAAACCGCCGCCACGTCACCGATCTCAAGCCGGCGCTGGTCGTCGCGGTAGCGTGACCGATAGCCTGTGGTGATCACCGGCCGCAGGCCGTGGCTGGCGGATGCCTGCTGTGGCATCCAGCTCAGCCGTGCCCCGGCCAGTGATGTCTTGCTGGCGTCCGGATCCCACTGGAGCTCGGTGCGGGCCTGGAAGCCAGCCGGCAGGAAGGCCTGGGTCTCGGTGATGATGTCCGAGCGGTTGCGGGTGTCCGGATCGTCTCCGACGACGGCCGTTACCCGCCGGTCGCTGAAGTAGTAGGCCTGGCCGACGCCGACCCGGAAGTACTCGCGGCCGTTGAGCCGGTTACGGAAACGGCTGGTCAGCCCCAGGCTGACCTGGTTGGTGTCGCCCACCCGGTCGCCGCCGATGAAGCGGTTCTCGCTGAACAGCTGGAACAGGCTGGGCTCCGGGCGGCCGGTGTCGAACAGCGGGATATCGTCCTGATTGGTGTAGGGCACGAAGGCGTAGAACAGTCGTGGCTCCAGGGTCTGGGTCAGATTCTGGCCGAAACCCTCGAAATGGCGATCGAAGTACACCCCTGAATCGATGCTGGCCAGCGGTAGCGCGCGGTTCACGGTGGCGTCCTCGCCCTCGTTGAGGCTGCCACGATCCAGGTCATAGCTGGTCGCGCGCAGGGTCAGCGCCGGGCGAATGTAACCGGCTGCCGATTCGAACGGCATGCTGATTCGGGGGGCGATGTCGAAGCGGTTGCCGGTATCCCGGATCCGCCGGCCAGGGGTGTCGAAGCGCACCGCCTCGCCATAAAACTCGCCTCGTACCGGCAGGCCGCTGACTTCGGTCCGCGGCGGGGTGAACAGATAGTCCACCTGGGGCACCCGTTCATAGGGGCGGTTGGCAATGTTCAGGTCCGGATTCAGGTTCTGGAACACCTGGGTGCGCAACCGCGCCTGGACGTCGGTGGTGCTGTAGGTAAAGGTGCCTTCGGAAGGCAGGTTGTTGCTGCTGGAGCGATACAGCGAGGTACCCAGGTCACGGAAATAGTCGTCGTCGCTGACCCGGTTGAATTGCCCGCTGAAGCCCAGATTGCGCGCCAGACGCATGCGGTGGTTGAAGGCCACGCTCCAGCGGTCAGCGTCGAATTCGTCATCGTCCGGCAGATAGGCAACGCGCAGCTGTCCTTCGGAATTGAAACGCCGCTGCAGGTAGCGGAATTCGTTGTCCAGCATCAGGCCGCGCTTGCTCAGGTAGCGCGGAATGATGGTGGCGTCGTAATTGGGCGCGATGTTCCAGTAAAAGGGCACGCTGATGTCGGTACCCGTGCGCTCGGACTGGGACAGGGTCGGCGGTAGCAGGCCGCTCTTGCGCCGGTCATCAATCGGGAAATTGACATACGGGGTGTAGAACACCGGCGCGCCGAACATCTCCATGCGCGCATGCCAGGCCTCGCCGCGGCCGCTCTCCCGGTTCAGGCGGATGCGGCTGGCGCGCATGTTCCAGAGCTCATCGCCGGGTTCGCAGGTGGAATAGCTGGCATCGCTCAGCACCACCACCTGTCGGCTTTCCAGTTCCAGGTGACGCGAGCGGCCCTGCATCAGCGTCTCGGCGAACACGTACTCCACATCGTCCAGCTCGCCCTGGTCCGAGGCCAGCCGCATATGGCCCTGGCTGCCACCGACAATCAGACCGTCCTGCTGGTAGCGAACGCGGCCACGGGCCTCGGCACGATCCTGCTGTTCCAGGTAACGCATGGCGTCGGCGCGCAGCTGCTGCCCTCCATGGTCGACCTCCACGTTACCGTCGAGATCGTGCACCCGGGCGCGACTGTCGAAGGTGGCGCGGTCGGCATCGATCACCATCGGCGTGTCCGGGTCGTCGGGCAGCACCAGTGGTGCCATTGCGAAACCCGGCGGCGCATCGGCGCAGCCATCCCAGCGCTGTCGTTCCTCTTCCAGTACCGGCCATGACTGCGGCGCATCGGCAAGCACCATGCAGGGTAGCGCGACCAGCACCAGAGTCGGCAGGCGAGGGCGGATGCGGATGCTGCGAATCACAGGTGTCCCCTTGCTGGGCGTCTGCCGACGCCACGTTATTCATTTTTTTCGATCAGGCTCATACGGGTCACCGCGACCCTAGAGCCGCATGCTACCGCCGCCTTGGTGTGGTCGCCAGAACGCCGCGGAAAAAGCGTTGCCGCCGGGCGCATCCGGGGCCGGTTTCGGTAGGGGGGGTCGAGCGACCGCAGCGGCTGGCATACACTGCGGGGCATCCAGGAGGCTGAAGAAAGAGAGAACGCGGTGGCCGAGCAGGCGAATGAGAACAGTGTGGACGACCCCCGGCTGGCGGAATTACGGGCCTGGCTTGCCGACGATCAGGGACTCCGGATCCAGAGCATGACGCCGGCATCCAGCGATGCCAGTTTTCGGCGTTATTTCCGTGTCCGCCACGACGACGGTGAGGCGATCGCCATGGATGCGCCGCCGGCCACCGAGGACTGTCGACCGTTCGTGAAGGTGGCCGGTCTGATGCGCGATGCCGGCGTTCGCGTGCCGGCGATCCTGGCCCAGGATCTGGAACGCGGTTTTCTGCTGCTGGAGGATCTCGGTCGCCACACCTATCTTGACGTGCTGTCGGAGAAGAACGCCGATGCACTGTTCGAGATGGCCATCGATGCATTGATCCGCTGGCAGAAGGCGAGCCGGCCCGAGGTGCTGCCGGACTACGATGCCGCGCTGCTGCAGCGCGAGCTCATGCTGTTTCCCGACTGGTACCTGGAGCGCGCGCTGGGGCTTGAGCTGAGCGCGGCTGACCGTGACTGGCTGCAGGCCTGGTTTGACCGTCTTGTCGACCACGCTCTGGGCCAGACCCAGGTGTACGTCCACCGCGACTACATGCCGCGCAACCTGATGTTCAGCATGCCGCCACCGGGCGTGCTCGATTTCCAGGATGCAGTCTACGGCCCGGTCAGCTACGACATCAGCTGTCTGTTTCGCGATGCCTTCATCAGTTGGCCGGCAGACAAGGTGGACGCCTGGCTGGCGCTTTACTGGGAGCGGGCCGGCAAGGGCGGGGTTGCGGTGCCGACCGAGTTCGCGGCCTTTCGCAGCGACTGCATCTGGATGGGCGTGCAGCGGCACCTCAAGGTGCTCGGAATCTTCGCCCGCATTCACCACCGGGACGGCAAGCCCCGCTACCTGCAGGATGCGCCGCGGTTTCTGGCCTACCTGGACGAGGCTGCCGCGGCCGAGCCGGAGCTCGCGCCGCTGGTGCGGCAAATCCACGACTGGCGTGGCGAGGCCGGATGCGGGCAATGATTCTCGCTGCCGGGCGCGGCAAGCGCATGCGGCCACTCACCGACCGCGTGCCCAAGCCCCTGTTGCCGGTGGCCGGGCAGCCTTTGATTGCCTGGCATCTGCAGCGGCTTGCCCGCGCCGGTCTGCAGGATGTCGTCATCAACCACGCCTGGCTGGGCGCACAGATTCCGGCCGCGCTGGGGGATGGTAGTCGCTGGGGGGTGCGGATCCGCTATTCCGACGAGGGAGACACCGGACTCGAGACCGGAGGCGGCATCCAGCGTGCGTTGCCATTGCTTGGTGAGGCGCCGTTTCTGGTGATCAACGGCGATATCTGGACCGATTTCGACTTCGCCGGATTGCAGCTGGCGGAGGGTGATCTCGCGCACCTGGTGCTGGTGGAGAACCCCGCGCATAACCCCGAGGGCGACTTCGCTCTGCAGGCGGGCCGTATCGGGGATACCGGTCCGCGGTATACCTTCAGCGGCGTCGGCGTCTACGACCCGGCCCTGTTTGCCGACTGTGCACCGGGCGCCTTCGCCCTGGCACCGCTGCTGCGTGGCGCGGCGGCGCACGGTCGGGTCAGCGGCGAGCTGCACCGTGGCTGCTGGTGCGATGTCGGTACGCCGCAGCGGCTGCGGGATCTGGATCGGCAATTGCGGGAGCGGACTGATGGGGCGTGACGTCGGACTGGGACGCTACGGACCGGCGGATTTTCACGCCTTCGCCGAGCGCCTGCGCCAGGAGACCGCTCTGCTGCGGGACTGGCTGCAGCAGGGGCATCTGCTGGCAGAGCCCCCGCGCATCGGCTTCGAGCTGGAGGCCTGGCTGGTGGACTCCGGCGGTCAGCCGATGCCCCGGAACCAGGACTTTCTGCAGCGCATGGATGATCCACTGGTCGTTCCCGAACTGGCGCGTTTCAACGTCGAACTCAACGGACCGCCCCGCTGGCTCGAGGACAACCCGTTCCACGGCCTGGCGGATGATCTGGGCGGCCTCTGGCAGCGCTGCAATCGGGTCGGCGAGTCCATGGGGCTGTATCCGGTCATGGTCGGCATTCTGCCCTCTGTGCGCCCGGATCATCTTGGTCTGCCGCAGATGACCGATGCGGCGCGCTATCGCGCGCTGAATGAGCAGGTGCTCGCGCTGCGCAACCAGCAGCCCTTCCGGGTCGCAATTCGCGGACCGCAGGGTGCGCTGGAACTGGAACAACAGACGGTGATGCTGGAGGCGGCGGCTACGTCGCTGCAGTTGCATCTCCAACTCACGCCGGACAATGCAGCGCGGTGCTTCAATGCGGCGCAGATCATGTCGGCGGCAAGCGTGGCAGTGGCTGCCAATGCACCGACCCTTTTCGGGCGGCGTCTCTGGCACGACACACGGATTCCATTGTTCGAGCAGGCGGTGGCGGTGGATTCACCGAGCGGCGTTCAGGACAGGGGGCTGGATCGGGTGACATTCGGTACCGGTTATACACGGGACAGTCTGTATCCGCTGTTTGTCGAGAACCGCCAGCATTATCCGGTGCTCCTGCCGGAGGCCACCGGTGAGCCACCCGAGCAGTTGTCCCACCTGTCGCTGCACAATGGCACGATCTGGCGCTGGAACCGACCTCTGGTTGGGGTCGATGCCAGTGGCCGTTGTCATCTGCGTCTGGAGCACCGGGTCATGTCCGCTGGACCGTCGGTGCCGGACGTGGTCGCCAATGCCTGTTTCTTTCAAGGTCTGATCCAGGCCTGCTGCCAGCGGCCGGAGCCGCTGGAGGCGGAGTTGCCGTTCAGGCTCGCCGAGCGCAATTTCTATCGCGCGGCGCGGGATGGCCTGGATGCCCGGGTTGACTGGATTGGTGGTCAGCGCGGCCCGCTGCGGGAGTTGATCCTGGAGCAGCTGTTGCCGATGGCTGCCGACGGCCTGCGTCGCTTCGGCCTGGAAGAGGCGGCCTGGCGGCCCTGGCTGGAGTTGATGCGGGAGCGTGTGACGCGAGGGCGCACCGGCGCCGTCTGGCAGCAACTCTGGCTGGATCGCCATGGCGGTGCCATGGAAGAGTTGGTCTGCGCCTACCGCGCGGGTCAACAAAGCGGACAACCCGTGCACGACTGGGAGATCTGATCGCGTGTCCGAAACGCTGCGCCTGCACCATTACGAAACGCCACCGCCCGAGTTGCTTGATGCGCCGCCCACTGCATTGCGGGATCTGCTGGGTGGGCCGAGTCTGATGGAGTTCCCCGGCCGCCGGCAGCAGCCGGTGTTCCTGTCGGTCCTGCTGCATGGCAATGAGACCACCGGTTTCCTGGCGCTGCAGCGTTTGCTGCGTCGTTATCGCGGCCGTCTGCTGCCACGAAATCTGCTGGTGTTCATCGGCAACGTCGAATCGGCGGCCTTTGAGGTTCGTCGGCTCGAGGGCCAGGTGGATTTCAATCGCATCTGGCCCAGGACCGAGCTGCCCGATTGCCCGGAGGCCCGCCTGATGGCCGCTCTGGTGGATCGCCTGCGACAGCGGAATCTGTTTGCCAGCATCGATATTCACAACAACACGGGTCGCAATCCGTATTACGGCTGTATCAACCGGCTCGACGGACGCTACATGGCCCTGGCCTCGCTGTTCAGCCGCACGATGGTCTATTTCACCCGCCCGCGCGGCGTGCAGTCTCTGGCCATGGCGGATCTTTGTCCTGCGGTGACGCTGGAATGTGGCAAACCGGGGCTGGAGGCGGGGATCGCCCATGTCGAGCAGTACATCGACGATGTGCTGCACCTGTCCGAGCTGCCGCCGGGGCCAACCACGGACGCCGTGGATCTGTTCGAGACCGTGGCGCGGGTGAGAATCCCGCCTCACCAGGCGTTTGGCTTCGATGGCGAGAGTCAGGGGCTGGAGCTGCTGGAAGATCTGGATTGCCTGAATTTCCAGGTATTGCCCCAGGGCACGGCCCTTGGGCGGTTCAGTGGCGAGTCGCTGCCGGTGGTGGTGGATGATCCGCAGGGCGCCGAGGCGGATGCCTATTTTCAGCTGTGCGACGGCGAGCTGGTCACCCGTCGCCCCATGATGCCGAGCATGCTGACGCTGGACGCGACGGTGATTCGGCAGGACTGTCTGTGCTACATCATGTTGCCGGTCGCCGCCGAGCGGATCGCCGATACCAGGCGAGTGGGATCGCCATCTGACTCGGTCTGATCCGGGTTGCTTGATTATTCCCGCGCTTCCAGCAGGCGCAGCAGGTGGTCGCCCAGCTGTTGTCCCACCAGGCCCACGGTGTTGTCCCCCGCTGGCGCCTGATCCCGGATCTGGGTGACGCCAAGACCGGGATAGCCGCAGGGGTTGATGCGCTGGAACGGCGCCAGCTCCATGTCCACGTTCAGGCTCAGCCCGTGATAGCTCGCACCTCGGCGAATGCGCAGACCGATGGCGCCTATCTTGTCGTCACCCACATAGACGCCCGGCGCGTCACGACGGGCGCGTGCGCTGATGCCCCGCTGCGCCAGCAGGTCGATCATGGCCTGTTCCAGCAGCATCACCAGCGCGCGCACGCCCAGCCCCCGGCGGCGCACATCCAGCAGCACGTAGAGCACCACCTGCCCCGGCCCGTGGTAGGTGACCTGGCCACCGCGGTCCACCGACACAACCGGAATGTCACCAGCGTCCAGCACATGTTCCGGCTTGCCATTGAGGCCAAGCGTGAACACCGGGGGATGCTCCACCAGCCAGAGCTCGTCCACCGTCTCCGGCCCACGCTGGTCGGTGAACGCCTGCATGGCCTGCCACGTTTCCCGATAGTCCCGTAGACCGAGTTGCCGCAGCAGCGGTGTTGGCGGGCTGGCATCGCTGACAGCTTGGTTGCGCATGCAGTTTTCCGGATCCACTGTTCGGGCGGGGTGGGGTATGGGCAAGGGCTGTCGAGGGGACGCCGTGAACTCATCCCTGAGGGCTTGACGGTCGCGTCCCTGCGACCGACACCCCTCGACAGCCCTCCCCCATACCCCGTCCAGACCCCGGAATACTGACAGGACGCGGTGTCTTTCTTAAAACCTAAAACGTTAAACTTAAAACGGACTAAAGCGTCATCAACACCTGCTCGTCCGCATTCAACGCCAGATAGACCTGATCGAGCTGATGCTGGCTGCGAGCGGTAAAGGTCACGGTCACCGAGACGTAGGTCCCTCTTCGGCTGGCGGCGGTATCGATATCGGTGTCGCGCAGTTCGGGGACATGTTCGCGCACGATCTCGGCCACCCGCAGGACGAAATCCGGTTCGGCGCGACCCATGACCTTGACCGGGAATTCGCAGGGGAAGTCGATGATGGTGTCACGGGATTCCGTCATGGGTACCGCCCTACTGGAACAGCAACAGCACTTCGTCCACCAGGCCGCCGAAGAAGCCGCCGGTATCACCGTCCTCCAGCGCGATCAGCGGCGCTTCCGCGATCACCTCGCCACCCAGCTTGACGGTCACTTCGCCCAGTTGGTCCCCACGGCGGACCGGCGCCATGACCGGGCTTTCGATGCGCATGTTCGCATCCAGGTTGTCGTACTCGCGTTGCGGGATCGTGACGTAGAGCGTCCGTTCCAGGCCCACCGGAATCGTATCCGAGGCTCCTTTCCAGAGTTTCGGGCTGGCCAGTTCGGTGTTGCCCTCGTACAGCGCGTAGCTGCGGAAGAAGCGGAAACCGTAGTTGAACAGGGCCTGGCTCTGGTCGGCCCGGTCGCGTGGACCGTCGGTGCCCATGACCACCGAAACCAGACGCATGTCATCACGCTTGGCCGAGCTCACCAGGTTGTAGCCGGCGGTGCTGGTATGGCCGGTTTTCAGGCCGTCAACCGAACTGTCCCGGGTCAGCAGCAGGTTGCGGTTGCCCTGGGTGATGTCGTTGTAGGTGAACTCACGCTCGGAGTAGTAATGGTAGAACTCCGGGAAATTGCGGATCATCGCCGCCGCCAGCAGCGCCATGTCGCGTGCCGTGGTGATCTGCGCTTCGTCCGGCCAGCCCGTGGCATTGGTGAAATTGGTGTTGTACATGCCGATCTGCTCGGCATGGTTGTTCATCAGCTGGGCGAAGGTCCGCTCATTGCCGGCGATATGCTCGGCCATGGCCACGCTGGCATCGTTGCCGGACTGGATGATGATGCCGCGCAGCAGGTCTTCCACCGCCACCTGCTTGCCTACCTCGATGAACATTTTCGAACCACCCATGCGCCAGGCGGTCTCGCTGATCATGACCTTTTCGTCGAGCTGGAGATGACCTTCCCTCAACTCGTTGAAGGCCACATAGGCGGTCATCAACTTGACCAGGCTGGCCGGTTCCCGCGGTGTGTCGGCCTCGCGCTCGACCAGGGTATTACCGCTCTCGAAGTCCAGCAGGATGTAGCTTGGTGCGCCCAGCGACGGCGGCGAGGGCACCGGCATGGACTGGGCCATGGCGGGTCCGGTAAGCAGCAGGAGCATGAGGGAGAGCGGGGCGAGACGGGACAGATTCATTGGCTTTGGTACATCCTGGTCAATCGTTGCAAGTAAGCTGAGACGGCCGGAGATTCCTGCCGTCATCCGGTGTTCGGGCGTCAGGGTTCTATCACGACCCGCGACGGGTTGATCCCGTAATCCTCAAGGTCCCGGCTGAGTTCATCCACGGCCTCCACCGAGGTTACCGGACCGAGTTGCACGCGATACAGGCCTCCATCACCGGTATTGTCGATGCGAACCGCGTCGAAGCGTGCCTGATGCAGGCGCTGTTTCAGCCGCTCGGCATTGTCGCGATCGGAGAAGGCGCCGGCCTGCAGGAAATACCGCGGGTCGGCGTCGCCGCCGGCGGTGTTGTCGGCCGTTTCCCGTACCTCGCCGGGCAGTCTCTCGGCGGCCCTGGCCTGGACCACGTTGCCGTCGCCCTCGGCGGGATTGTTGCCGGCGTCGGCCACGGTCGGCGGTTCATCCTCTTCGGCATGCAGCAATTCGATACGCACCGGCGCAACGCCCGCGTCCACCATATCCAGCCGCTGGGCGGCGGCATAGGACAGGTCAATGATCCGGTTGCGGGCAAACGGCCCCCGGTCGTTGACCCGAACCACCAGTTCGCGGCCGTTATCCAGGTTGGTGACCCGCACGTAGGCCGGGATCGGCAGCTCCCGGTGGGCCGCGGTCAGCTTGTACATATCGTACGGCTCGCCGCTGCTGGTCCGTCGGCCGTGGAACTTCTTGCCGTACCAGGAGGCGATGCCTTCCTCTTCAAAGACCCGGGGCGTTTCCGCCATCACATGGTAGGTCTGACCGAATACCTCGTAGGACTCCGGATTGCCGTAGCGGCTGCGGGGTTCACGGCGTGGCACCACGTCCTCCAGGTGGGAGGTGTCCGGCGCCACCTCGGGACCGTAATCCCGGTCATCGTCGGGTGGTCCGTCGGGAGTACTGCTGCAGGCGGCCAGAAACAGGCTGCCAACGATCATCAGGGGAAAGATGGAACGGTGCATCAGGCGTCGGTCTCCCGGCGTTCCCGCATCATCTCGCTGAGTTGCCAGACGGCCAGCGCGTAGAGCGGACTGTGGTTGTAACGGGTGATGACATAGAAATTATGTAAACCCACCCAGTATTCCTTGCCTTCCTCGCCGTCGAGTTCCATCAGGGTCGCGTCCAGATCATCGTCCAGAGAGGCGTCGATACGGACTCCGGCGGCCCGCAGCTCCCCGACCGTGGTGTAGGGCTGACGACCCTGATTGGCGAGTTCGGCGATCTCGGCGTCGCTGTCCAGCCTGGCCTCGGTGACCACCGGTTCGCCCTCGCGCCAGCGGTGTTCGGCGAAATAATTGGCAACACTGGAAACCGCATCGGCGGTATTGCTCAGCAGGTCGCGCCGGCCGTCACCGTCACCATCCACTGCATAGGCGCGGTAGCTGCTGGAGATGAACTGGGGAATGCCCATGGCGCCGGCATAGGAGCCGCGAATGCTCAGCGGATCGAAGCCTTCCTCCTCGGCGAGCAGCAGGTAATGCTCCAGCTCGCGTCGGAAGAAGTCGGCCCGGGGCGGATAATCGAAAGCCAGCGTGGTCAACGCATCGAGTACACGATAGCGGCCCTGATGTTCACCGTAGCGGGTCTCGACACCGATGATGGCGACGATGATTGCCTCACTGACGCCGAAATCCTCGGCTGCGCGCTGGATTTCGAGGCTGTGTTCTTCCCAGAAGGCCAGGCCCGCTTCAATGCGGTCCTCACGGATGAAAATCGGCCGGTAACGATACCAGGGCATGGCCTCCGCCGGTCGCGAGATGGCATCGAGGATGTCCTGGCGGTGCTCGGCATGCTGCAAAATGTTCTGCAGATCGTTGACGGAAATGTCGTGTCGTTGCGCCACTTCCTCGGCAAAGGCGTCGATTGCGGCGCGTTTGTCGCCGAAGGAGTCCGCCGCGGCCGGCAGGCTGCTGGCGAGCAGCAGGGCAAGGAACAGACGAAGCGCTGGCATCCGGTTCATAGGCGATCTCTCGAAGGGCGGGCAGCGCATGAAATCCCTGCAGCGCTGGCAACCGGAAAATCCGAAGCCGCAACGCGTCGAGCGGTGCGGTGACAGTCTCATGATAACCACATCCGGCGATGCGTGTGCACCGACATGAGGATACCGAAGGCGGCCATGAGCGTCACCATGGATGTGCCGCCATAACTGATCAGCGGCAGCGGCAGACCCACCACGGGAATCAGGCCGGAAACCATGCCCACGTTGACGAATACGTAGACGAAAAAGGTCAGTGCCAGACTGCCGGCCAGAAGGCGCGAAAAGTTGTCCTGAGCCTGGCAGGCGATATAGAGCCCGCGCCAGATGATGAACAGATACAGCACCAGCAGTTGTACCACGCCGACCAGGCCGAATTCCTCGCTGAATACCGCGAAAATGAAATCCGTATTGCGCTCCGGCAGGAACTGCAGCTGCGACTGGGTGCCGTTGAGCCAGCCCTTGCCGTAGACGCCACCCGAGCCAATGGCGATGGTGCTCTGGATGATGTGGTAGCCGGCACCCAGAGGGTCGCGTTCCGGATCGAACAGCGTCAGCACCCGCTGTTTCTGATAGTCATGCATCAGGAACATCCAGAATACCGGGATCGCGGCGAGAATCGCGGCCAGCGCCCCCAGCAGGACGCGCCAGCGCAGTCCGGCGAGAAACACCACGAACAGCCCGGCGGCGGTAACCAGGACCGCCGTGCCCAGGTCAGGCTGCATGATGATCAGCGCCGTCGGCACCGCGATCATGACCAGCGCCACCAGGACCTGCGACAGGCTGGGCGGCAGCGGCCGCCGGCTCAGGTACCAGGCCACCATCATCGGAATCGCCAGCTTCATCAGCTCGGCGGGCTGAAAGCGGATCGGGCCAAAGCCGAGCCAGCGCTGGGCGCCCTTGCCGTAGGTACCCACCAGCAGTACCAGAACCAGCATCACCAGGCCGGCCAGAAACACCCAGGGGGTCCAGCGCTGCAGGGTTTTCGGCGGCACCTGAGCGATCGCCACCATGCCGACGAAGGCTACCGACAGGCGGACCAGCTGCCGTTGCAATTCGGCCATGTCCTGGTTCGAGGCACTGTAGAGAATTGCCAGGCCAACGCCGGACAGCAGGGCGATGGCCGTCAGCAACTGGCCATCCAGGTGGAGATGGCGCTGCACCCGCGTCATGCGCTGTTCGATCAGGCTGGCGTCAGCCATCGGCCGTCTCCGCGTCCTCTTCCTCCGGCGGATCCGGCCGCGGGATCGGTTGGCCGCGCTCGATGGCGTGCCAGGCATCCATCACCTGCCGCGCCATGGGCGCGGCCACGCCGCCACCGCTGCCGCCGTTCTCCACCACAACGGCCACTGCAATCCGCGGATCGTCAGCCGGCGCGAAGCAGTTGAACAGGGCATGGTCGCGCAGATGGATGGGAATGGCGTCGGCGTCGTACTTCTCGTCCTGGCCCAGGCTGAAGACCTGGGCCGTGCCGGTCTTGCCCGCCACCTCGTACTCCAGTCCCGGCGCGATACTGCGGGCGGTACCGCGTGGTCCGCGGATCGAGGCGATCATGCCATCCACCACCTGCTGCCAGTTGGACTCGTCACGCAGCTTGAAATGAGTTTCCTTCTCTTCCGGCGGCAGATCGCTGACCTCGCCATTGTCGTTGCGCTCGATGCGCTTGATCAGTCGCGGAGGATGCGCCGAGCCCTTGTTGGCAAGCACCGCGGTCGCATGAGCCAGTTGCATGGGCGTGGTCAGGAAAAACCCCTGGCCAATGCCGGTGATCAGGGTTTCGCCGTGGTACCAGCTTTCACCACGTGCGGCACGCTTCCATTCGCGGGACGGCAGCACGCCCGGCAGCTCTCCGGGAACCCCGGAACCGGTGCGGCGACCGAAGCCAAAGCCACCCAGATACTCCTGCATGCGGTCGATGCCCAGCCGATAGGCCACATCATAGAAATACACATCGCAGGACTGGACCAGGCTGTCCTCCATGTTCATGTGGCCATGGCCACGGCGTTGCCAGCAGCGCCAGCGATGACTGACGCCCGGCAGCGTGTAGAAGCCGGGGCAGAACACGCGTTCGCTTGCACGCTTGATCTCGTTTTCCAGGCTGGCCAGGGCGACAAAGGGCTTGATCGTCGAGCCCGGTGGATACTGGCCGCGCATGGCGCGGTTGTAGAGCGGGCGGGATGGATCCGCCTGCAGCGCCTGGAAGGTCTCACGGTCGATGCCGTGAACGAACAGGTTGGGGTCGAACGTCGGCTTGCTGACCAGCGCCAGGATATCGCCGTTGCGCGTGTCCAGCGCGACGATGGAACCCTGCCAGTCGCCCAGCACTTCCTCGGCGATCCGCTGCAATCGGCTGTCGATGGTCAGGTAAACATCGGTGCCCGGGTTCGGGTCCAGTCTTTCCAGCGGCCGGATAACCCGGCCGAGCGCATTGGCCTCTACCCGTTCGATGCCCGAGTGGCCATGCAGCAGGTCCTCGAACTGCAGCTCGGCGCCGGATTTGCCGATGTGCGTACTGCCGCGATAACGCGAGGAATCGATGCGCTGCAGTTCCTGCTCGTTGATCCGGCCGACATGGCCGATGGCGTGCACCGCATGCTCACCCTGCGGATAGACGCGGCTCAGCCGGGCCTCGACCTCGACACCCGGAAAACGATGGCGATTTGTCGCGAAAATCGCGACATCGCGCTCATCGAGCCGGAACTTGAGTGGAATGGCGTCGAAACGCCTTTGCCGCTGCCGCTGGTTGTGAAATCGCGTCAGGTCGGATTCTTCCAGCTCGATGATGGCGCCAAGCCCCGCCAGCGTTTCCTCCAGGTCCGGCACCTGCTCGGGGATCACCATCAACTGATAGGTGGGCCGGTTCTCGGCCAGGATGACGCCGTTGCGGTCGTGGATCAGGCCGCGATTCGGCGGCACCGGGACCAGCCGCACCCGATTGGCCTGGGACATGGTCGCGTAATGCTGATGGCCGCTGATCTGCAGGTGCGCCATGCGACCGCCGAGCAGCCCCATCAGTCCCAGCACACCGGCCCCGGCGAGCACGGCGCGACGGGTAAAAAGCCGTTTCTCCTGGATCTGGTCCCGGAGTCTGTTGTCGCCTTGTCCCTTTTTGCTGGCCATGCCTGATTCCGGTCTCCATAGGGAAACACTGATTTATTAGCGCGCCTGCGTTGGAGTCCGCATTTTTTCCGAGGCAAGGCGCGCTGTGCCGCGCCGCAGTCATTCTGCGGTCAAGCAGCGCAACGCAGCAATCGGGAAAAATGCGGCCCAACCAGAGGCAAGCATGCACCGTCGCACGCCGCGATGTGAGACGGCGCATGCTTGCCTGAGGCCCGGCCGGTTTTGGCCCCTGGCGGTGTTGCGTCACCGGCCCGGTAGCTCGGGCTACCGAACCGGCACCGCGCCTTGCCAGATGACC
>SKGQ01000114.1 GCA_007117515.1 Ectothiorhodospiraceae bacterium
CACAAGGCGGAAAACGCCACTCGGTTCAGGCATGAACCCGCCGAACCGGACATCTCGCATCTCCCTCGGGCCCAGCGCGACAGGATGCGGAACGCGCTGCAGGAGATGGAACTCTGTCAGCAGGCCCTGAAAAAGGGGGGGCTGAATCTGGTCGGCGAGGTCCTGAAGGGTCAGGGAACCTTTTACCGGGATGCACACTACCCGAAAAAGGACGTGTACGACCACGATAGCCACGCCCAGTACTACTACCACGCGCACAGGGAAGGAGAACACGGCCACTTTCACACCTTTCTTCGGGCATCAGGCATGCCGCCGGGGTGCAAATCCGCGGTCTGGCCACAGGCAAAAAAGCCCTGGCCGAAAGGCGATCAGGCGATCAGCCACCTCATCGCCGTTTCCATGGACCGCTTTGGTAAGCCGCTTTCATTATTCACAACCAACCGCTGGGTAACCGGGGAAACCTGGTATCCCGCCTCCCAGGTCATCAGCATGCTGGATTATTTCGTCGTCGATCATGCCCACCCGTCCTGGCCGCTGAATCGCTGGCTGACCAGCCTGATGGTCCTGTATCGACCTCATATCGAGATCCTGCTGGCGCACCGTGATCGCACGGTGGCCGCCTGGCAGAAACGCTTTCCCATGGACGATGCGCTGGAAGATCGACAACTGGAGACGATTGGCAGCCTGCCCATCGACCTGGAGGACATGGGCCGGCGCCTTGCGGCCTGACCCACTGCGATGGCCTCTCATACGATAAACCATGGTGCGGCCTGCCTCTTGCTCTGGTGCCTCCGTTCCGCGGCCGCCCGATGCTAGGCTGAACGACCTAGCTGCGCGCGGTAGCGGACGGTCACCAGGAGCAGGTATGGCCACTGACAACGGCGATGGTGCTATCGACCCACTGTTTGATGAATTACCTGAACCCGGCTTCCTGTTTGATGCCGCGGACGGCCGAATCCTGCGGGTCAACACGGCAGCGGCCACCGCTCTTGGCTATGCCAGAGACGAACTAGCGGACATGAGCATCCGTGATCTGCACCCGTTCGAGATGCGTGCCTTCAACGAGTTCGTGGACCGGGTTCTAAGCCTGGGGGCGGCCTCAGAGGGCCACCTGACCTGCCGCACAAGGGACGGGCGCTTCGTCCCCGCCAACATCAACGCCCGCTGCCTTTCGCTGCAGGGACGATCCTGCGTCCTCGCCGTGGCCCATTTCTCGGAAAGTGAGAGCCTGGTCGATGATCCCCGTCATCCGCAGCGATATCTGACGGATCCCGAGTTGCAACGGGAACTCGCCCAGACCCGGTTCCTGCTGCATCACGCCCCGGACAACATCCTCTGGATCGCCAGCAATGGCCGTATTCTCTACGCCAATCAGACCATTGCCACAGCTCTGGGCAGAGCCTGCGAGGAGATCGAACACGGCTTCATCTGGGACCTGGATGCCCATCTGGACGAGGCAACATTCCTGCGCCAGGTTGAAACCTTCCGCCAGCGACGTCGCATGCAATTCGACCGACGCATGCTGCGGAATGACGGCTCGACGTTCCCGGTTTCCGTGACCATGCAGCTGTTGCATGACGGTGAGCGGGAGATCATCGTCAGCTTCTCCCGCGACATCACCGAGGAATCCCGGGCACGCGACGAGGCCCGACGCTATTTGAGTGAGCTGGCCCGCGTCTCCCGACAGACCGCCATCAGTGAGATGGCGGCATCCATCGCCCACGAGATCGATCAGCCGCTGACCGCGATGCTGACCTGGGTGCGCTCCTGTCTGCGACTGCTGGACAGACCGGAGCTGTGCCCGGACGTGCTGCGTCGCGGCCTGGACGGAACACTGGCCAGTGCCGAACGCATCGAGTCCATCATTGGTCGCCTGCGCCATTACATGAAGACCGGTGAACCGCAGACACAGGACATGGCGGCAGACGCGCTCATAAGCGGCTGCCGTGACCTGATCGAGGCGCAGGCCCGCTATGCTGGCGTCGTATTCGAAGAGGACATCGAAAACAACCTGCCATGGCTGCGCGTCGATTCGCTGCTGGTGCAACAGGTGGTCCTGAATCTGACCCGTAATGCGATCGAGGCGATGCAGGACGTGCCCCGCCCGCGACGCCAGATGCGTTTATCAGTGCAATGCGGCAGCACGGGTGAGGTCTGCTTCCGGGTCAGCGACAGCGGCCCTGGCATTGAAAGCGGGCTGCACGACCATCTGTTCGAGCCTTTTTTCACCACCAAGGGTCAGGGGCTGGGGATCGGTCTCTCACTGTGCCGCTCCATCCTGCAAAGCCACGGTGGCGACATCGCCCTGGCCAGCACCGCCGAACTTGGCGGAACCACCTTCGAGTTCATCCTCCCCGGACTGGGAGAGGACGCACAACGGGCATGACTGATCATGACCTGCCATCGGTCGGGCCATGCGGCGTCATTGCCGACGTCCGCCCCTGCGACAGACAACACTGAGAGGAAGCGACTGATGCCATTTCTGGAGCGGATCGGGGATCAGGACAAGGTGCCACACGTCCTCGCGGCTTTCCGCGATGAGTTCGACATCCGTTGACCCGTCGCTGTGGATCTATTGCGCCGCAACCGCACTGCGCGTCCGGTCGATGTTCACGGCCGGCGGCTGGCTCAGCGTCTGCAGGACCACGCAATAGCGTTCAGTCAGCCCGATCAGCGTATCGAGTTGCTCGTCGGAAGCCGGGCTGTCGATGCGGAACTGCAAACGGATTGCCTTGAATCCCACCGGAACCTGCTTGTCGACGCCCAGCGTACCGCGAAAATCCAGCTCGCCCTCCGCACGGACGACGGCATCGCGCAACGGGACCTCCATGGCCGTGGCGACGGCCTTGAGGGTCACGCCGGCGCAGGCCGCCAACGCCTCCAGCAACATATCGCCGGAACACAGGGCCATGCCGTCCCCACCAGTGGCCGGGTGCAATCCGGCGGTCAACTCGCCCCTGGCGGTATCCAGCCGGCAGGTCACTCCCTCGCCTGCGCGTGACTCCGCCGACAAGGTCAGTTGCGCGGCCTGCGGCTCGATGCGGTACTGCTCCTTCAACGGTGCCTGCGTTCGTTGCAATTGCGCCTTGTCCATCACTCCTCCTGATTCATGCGAGGGAATTGCCTGCCGCGTAGCCAGCATCACGGCTCGGACTCACCACCATGTGATCCCATTCCACCGATTTGAAACCGCTCCATCAACCGTGGCAGGACCCGCAGCGGCGAACCGGCGTCAGCCCGGTGACAGGCTGCGTCATTCGAACTCCGGGAAAAACTCGGGGGCATTCAGTGTCCAGTCGTAATCAATGAAGCGGATCCGTCGCGTCTGCGCCATGTCCTCGCGGGCCTCATCGGAGACGAACTGTCCGATCCAGGCATGCAGATCCTCCGCCTCTTCCAGGTAATCGTCCTCGTACCATTCGAAAAGCTGGGACAGGCGCAGCGTATCGCCATCGATATGCATATGCCGCGGCGTCCGCATGGCCCGCTCGGTGTTCTCGGTCATCAGCGCATCGGTGTTGTCCGCAGTGTAGATATCGGCACGCAGCGGCGGGCATCCCACCGAAGCGCAATTCACCGCAAAATGCACGCGTGCCTCTTTCCAGCCGCGACGCTTGAAATCATCGCCAAGCAGGATCTCGTTCTCCATTTCACTGAGACTGTAGTCACGTCCACCGATGGTGAAGATGTCGCGACTGAATACGCGATAGGGACGAAACAGTGAGCCATAGTCGCGCACGCTCTCGATCAACGCGGAACCACCATCCTTCGGGTTCTCCAGAATGTGCGCAAGCATGAAAAAATTGTAGGAGTTCAACCAGAAGGCAATCGCCTGATATTTCTCATCCAGGACGCCCGGATCGAAATCCGAGAGTGCTTCGCGCTGGGTCTGCAGGCGCTCCATGGTCGTCTCGTCCTCCACCGCCTCGCGATAACGAAACGCGGTGACAAGCCCATCGTTCTCCAGATCCTTCTCCACCAGATGGTCCGCAAGGATTTCCTGATAGGGCGCAAACAACTCGTCCAGTTCAATGGCCGATAGTGGCTGCGCCACGACGATCGCGAAGAAAAGGCCAACGATCACGGAGAGGCTTCCGCCATGGAGGCATCAAGATTAGCTGCCGGTGGTATGGGTCACCATGCGTGGTTTCCCCACTCCCGAATACCATGGGCGAAACAACGTATCGGTAAGCCTCCGAGCAGATGCCACAATGAAATCATGGAAGGGCCATCGTGACGAAAAACTCCTGAGGGATAGGGGGGGACTGACGAATGAACCTTTTCGCGGACAGGCTGCGCAATACGATTCAGCAAGGCACGTTGACGATCATCGACCGTGACGGAGCCGCAGAGACCTTCGGCTCAGGTGAACCGCGCGCAACCATGCGTTTCACCGACGGAAAGGCATTGCCACGACTGTTGCTGGCTCCGGAACTGATGCTCGGGCAGCTGTATATGGACCGGCGCTGGGAACTGGAAGCCGGCACCCTTGAAGATCTTCTGCAAATCCTGATGCGCAATTTCCCCGATGCCGAGCGTCGCCGAGGCTGGCGACGCCACCTGATCCGCCTCCGGCAACCGCTGCAGCAGTGGAACGGGCTGCAAATCAGTCGGCGCAACGTCGAAACCCACTACAACCTTGACGAGACCCTGTTTCGGGCGTTTCTCGACCGGGATATGCACTATTCCTGCGCATACTTCCCATCCGGTGAGGAGGCGGATCTGGATACCGCCCAGCAGGCGAAATGTGAACATATCGCACGCAAGCTTCTGCTGCGCCCAGGCCAGAAGGTCCTGGATATCGGTTGTGGCTGGGGCAGCCTGGCGATGTATCTGGCGGAAAAAGCCGATGTCTCGGTAACCGGTCTCACGCTGTCACCGGAACAGAAGCGCGTTGCCGATCAACGCGTCGCCGAGCGCCGGCTGCAGGATCGGGTCCGTATCCTGCTGGAGGACTATCGCGAGCACACCGAAGTCTACGATCGCGTGGTAAGCGTCGGCATGTTCGAGCATGTCGGCGTGCCCTACTATCGGCGTTATTTTGGAACCCTGCATCGAAGCCTGGTTCCGGACGGCATCGGCCTCGTGCACACCATCGGGCGCACCGGCCCTCCGGCAGTGACCAATTCGTGGATCCGCCAGCATATCTTCCCGGGCGGATACGTACCCGCCCTGTCCGAGGTCATGCCAGCCGTCGAGAATGCCGGACTGGTAACCGCCGACATTGAAGTCCTGCGGATGCATTACGCATTCACTCTGGCCGCATGGCAGGCGCGCTTTCAGGCTCAGCGATCCCGGTTTGTGGAATCCAAGGGCGAGCGTTTCTGTCGCCTCTGGGGGTTCTACCTTGCCGCCTCCGAGGCCGCCTTCCGCTGGCGTGATCTGGTGGTGTTTCAACTGCAGTTGGGCCGCGAGAACGCCGTCGTTCCAACGACGCGCGACTATCTGCATCAGGGCGAACGAACCGCCGATGCCCCCACGCACGCGGATCGATCCCTCGCACGCGACCGTGGAGGGGCATAACGGACCCGGAGCCCGCCGCGCTGGCAACAACCTTGTGTCCGGGCGGCAGGAATCGACTTATTGCGCTGGCTGACGGTGTCTATGACCCTTGAAACACAGCACGCAACGATCCTCGCGTTTCGGCCCGAGGAGACGACGCATCGACGTCCCTTCGATACGACGGTGCGTCAAGCCGTCATAGCAAAAAAACGCCTGGCGGGACGAGGAGCACGCCAGGCAATGCGAGGAACGCGGTAAGGGGAAGGTTCAAGGAAAAACTGATTTATTCCCGCGTCAGCGCCCGAGACCGCATTAACGGTTCCAGGCGTAGTCCTTGAATACCTCATCGAGTTCCGGATGCGTGACGTGGTTGGAATAGTTGCTGAGCGTCTTGACCGCCAGCGCCAGAATGATCTCCAGGATATGCCGCTCCTGATAGCCGGCAGCCAGAAACGCCTCGACATCCGTGGTCTCCGGCACGCCGCGTTTGCGAAACATCACCCGAGTGAAATCCGCCAAAGCGGCCAGCTTTTGGTCCGGGATGGCCTGATCGCCACGCAGTGCCTGCTGGACATCCGCAGGCACCTCCGAGACCTTGTCCGCCAGCATGCCGTGCGCACTCATGCAGTAGCTACAGGCATTCTCGCGGCTGATCACCAGAAACACGACTTCCTGTTCCGCCGGCGTAAAGCCTGATTTCTCCCGAAACAGGGCATAGCCATGCAGATAGGTGTCCAGCACGCCCGGGGCGATGGCCATCCTTTCGTACATCGCGGGCACAAAGCCCAGGTTCGCCTTCGCCTGCTCCAGCAACGGCCTGGCCTCGGCCGAGGCATCATCCAGGGTCTGCGGCTTCGCCTTGATCACGTATTCCGAGGTCATGCTTTGTACTCCTTGAAAGAACCGGGACCAGGCGGCCCCGGTAACAGTGGTCAGAACCGGGTGGTCAGATTGATCAGCAAGTCCGGCGCCTGGGTCAGCAGCCACGCCTCAAGCGTCTTGTCCAGACCACTGAGAACCAGAAGCCCGATCGCGAGCAGGGAAAGCCCCATGATCCAGCGACCGATCTGCCCCGCCCTGGCCATGCGTTCACGGTTGTTCATGAAGGCCTTTCGCGAGGCAAAACCCGCACCGGCTAGCGGAACGACCGCGGCCAGGCTGAACGTCCCCATGATCACCGTGGCCTCGGGTATACCCGCGCCGGTGGAAGCGATACCGATGGCCGCACCCAGGGTCGGGCCGATGCAGGGACTCCAGGCGACACCAAGCAACAGACCGATGCCGAATTGAGCCGCCGGATGATCCGACTGGATTCGCGAAATACCACCCTGCCCCGTGGCCCCGAGCCCCGCCGTCAATCGGGAGAATCCGGCCTGCAGGTGGCTGCTCAGCAAGATCGCACCAAACGCC
>SKGQ01000132.1 GCA_007117515.1 Ectothiorhodospiraceae bacterium
GAATAAATCAGTGTTTCCGTAAGGTCTGGCCGGAGTCGATCGGCTCTCCCCCGGAGGATTGGATGGGCGACTGCCTTGCATCCAATGCCGAGATCATCAATGCTCGCTGCCCGTCTAGCTTGGAGGTTTCATGTCCATTCACGCTGCCTCGGCCGTACTGACCGTCGAAATCGATCCCACTGCCTCGGGCGTCGCACCCGGCCCATTGCAGAAAGCGGATGCAGAACACCTTGGGCAGGCGATGGCCGCTGATCTGCAGCGCCTGCTGGACAATCTGCCCCGACATGGCCTGGTCGTGATGGGGGGGCTCTATGACAGCACCGAATTACTGCGGCCCGGACTGCCGGTCTTTCAGGCGATGACCGACCTATACCGAAATGCGATGCCATCCGGGGAATTCCAGCCGTCGATCATGGCCGTCGGCGCCCAGGGCGACCGCTTCCCGCTGGCTGGACTCGAACCCGGCCGGGATCAGAGCAAGGGACCGCTGTTGTTGATTCCCTTCACCCTGCTTGGTACGCCGGAGACGGTGAGCGCACTGCGTCAACAGATGGAAACCCGTCTGCTCGAACGCGGTCAGGGATCCGTTGAAACGGGCCGCATGATTGAGCGCGCCGTGGGTATCGAGCCAGTAAACCTTTTCTACGCAACGCTGGACGACATCGGTGCCCTGATGCGGGTGCAACTGGATAACGCGGGGTTCCAAGGTCTCTGGGACCTTATCGACGCCGCTCTGTATCCCCGGGCCGAGCCCATACGCTGTCTGCTCGACAGCGGTCACTGCTTCCTGGTGCACCACAATGTCGCCTACGTTCGCCAGGAGGTCTTTCGCTCCTGGGCGCAGCGCCAGGAGACCATTGAGCCTTCCGCGCTGGAGGCGCGGTATGCCCGCTGGCAACGATTGCAAAGACAGTACGTCGCTGGCCTGGCAGCGCACGGCCTGACTGTCTGTCACGTACCCGGGCAGGCGAAAGACGATCCAATGCTAGACTCAACCCCGGAACGGGCGTTCTCCCATGCCCAGACTGCCGCTCTGATGCCGGAGCAGACCGTGCTGCACGACAGCCTGCATGACGGCAACCCCGACCAGGTTTGCCGACTGGAATTGACGCGACATGATCTGCCGGACCTTGGTCCGGTGGTGTTTGCGGTACGCGGCCTCGATGCCAATGGCCGGTGCGTGTTCCACCGTCACGACTACCCGCTAGAACCAGCAGCCGTCCCGGTTATCCCGCAGTCCTGGCGGCAACACGCGGAGACTCGGGATATCGCTTTCAGCGAACAGCAGCATGTGGGGCTGCCGCGGGCAGAGCCTCTCGCAAACAGCACATCGCGGTAGTCACCATGCTCGCACCACGTCAACTGATGCTGATCCTGGCAGCGGTGTTTCTGGACGCTCTGGCATACGCCATGCTGATCCCCCTGACTCCGGCCTTTGGCGTCGAGGTGGGATTCGGCCAGAGCGGCGCAGGACTGATTCTGGGCGTTTACGCAGTCGGTCTGTTTGCCGCGGTCCTGCCTTTGGCATTGTTCGGAAATGCCTGCCCGGGACGGCCGTTACTCACCCTTGGTGTTGCCCTGTTGATCAGCAGCCTGCTGATCTACCCGCTGGCCGATAACTTTGTGCTCCTGCTTGTGGCAAGGCTGCTGCAAGGCGCTGCCTCAGGCATCCTCTGGACCGCGGGGCTGGCGCTACTCGCGGAGGACCCACAGCCCCAACGTCGAGGCCGCAACATGGGTCTGGTCGTCAGCAGCTTTTCGGCAGGCCTGACTCTCGGACCACCTGCCGCTGGCCTGCTGGCAACCTTCGGTCCGAACCACGCCTTCTATCTACCGGTAGCGCTCTGCCTCGCCCTGCCATGGATGCTGGGACATCAGCACCGGCCCACCAGGACCGCCGCGACTTCTCCGGGAAACAACGTGCCGCTGCTCGCGCTGCTGCGTGACCCCGCCTGTCGTCTCTACGGGCTGGCCGTCGCTACCACGGCTTTCGCAATGGGGTTTCTCGAACCGGTACTGCCAACCTGGCTTGCCGATACGCATGGGGTTGGCACTCTGGGAAGTGGATTGATGTTCGGCCTGCTGGCATTGAGTCTCGCTCTCGCCACTCCGCTTGCCGGAGCCCGCCTCGCGAATATCGAACCGGCGCGTCTGCTGCGAAGAGGCTTTCTCGCGCTGGCGCTGTTAACCGCTGGATTGATCATCCTGCCAATGGCCCTGATCGTGATCCTGGTCATCGGATTCGGCCTGCTCTGCGGCCTGCTTCTGGCACCGACCATGCCTGGCCTGGCAATGCGCGTTGAACGCCTGGGAGGCCGGAACTACGCCGTTATCTTCGCCTTGTTCAACCTGAGCTTCGCCAGTGGACTTGCCGCCGGGCCGCTATTGGGTGGTGCCATTGCTGAAGGGTTTGGCGGGCCAACAAGTCTTCTGCTGCTCGCCGCCGTACTGGTGGGCATCTCGGCAATGCTGCCACGGCAATCGCTCAGGGATTGACCAGATATCGGCGTCCCGGCCCATCTGCCGGGAGTTCATAGCGCTCGCGCTCGTGCAGGCGGCCATCACCGGCGTACCAGAATTCCATGAGCCGCGGAAGGACTCGGTAACCGGACCAGTGCGGTGGCCGTGGTATCTGGCCGTCGCCGAAATCGCGCTCGAAGTCGGCAACCCGTTGCTCAAGCTCCCGCCGATCCGCCAAAGGCTCCGACTGATACGATGCCCAGGCGCCAATCTGGCTCAGCCTGGGACGCGAGGCGAAATAGGCATCCGCCTCGGCGTCGGAAACAATCACTACATCACCCTCGACCAGAACCTGGCTCGCCAGCGGCTGCCAATGGAAACACAGCGCGGCTGCGGGCATCGCCGCCAGATCCTGCCCCTTCCGACTCTTGTGATTGGTATAGAAAACGAAGCCGCGATGATCGACATCCTTGAGCAACACGGTCCGCGCGGCGGGCAGGCCATCGGTATGCACCGTGGCGAGCGTCATCGCCGTATGTTCCGGGACCTGTTCCCGTTCCGCACGCCGGAACAGCTGAATGAACCGATCTATGGCTTCCTCGCGCAGGGGGTAGGACAAGACACTCTCCTTCTTATTGTTCAGGCCCAGCAGACAACCGGGAAACACCGGGCTGGAATCAGCGCGGGTCAGCCAGTCGGTGATCCTTGCCGCCGGTCTCGGAAAACGGTTCGACCTCTAGCGTCAGACCGTTCATCGCGGTCACGCGCACCGGATCTCCCCGGCGAATAACGTCCGCCGAGTGTGCATTCCACAATTCGCCTTCCAGCCGGACCTTGCCATTGCCGCCTATGAACTCGGATGCCGCAATGGCAGTGCTCGAAAGCATCTGCTCCCGGCCCGAAGCCACGCCTCGACGATGGGCACGAATCGCCATTGTTGCGATACCGATAATCACCAGGGCAGTGGACAGAGACACCGCCATGACCACGGTGAAAGAGATCTCGTAGGCCTCGATGCCGGAATCCACCAAAAGCAGGGAACCCAGCGCGAACGCGATAACGCCGCCGATGCCGAGAACACCGAAACTGGGCATGAAGGCCTCGCCGATCATGAAGGCAACCCCCAGCGCCATCAACGCCGCGCCGGCATAGTTGATTGGCAACGCCTGGAAGGCGAACAGGGCGGTTAGCAGCGCAATCCCGCCCAGCACGCCCGGAACGATACTACCGGGGTTGGCCAGTTCGAAGATGATGCCGTAAACACCGATCAGCATCAGGATATAGGCCACATTGGGATTGGTGATAATCGCGAGAAATTCGTTGCGCCAGTCGGGCTCGACCCGCACCAGTTCCAGGCCTTCGGTCTGCAATGTCAGCGTCCCCGTCGACACCTTGACCTCACGCCCGTCCATCTGCGCCAGCAGATCCTCGAGATCCTCGGCCACGTGGTCGATGACGCCAAGCTCCAGCGCTTCACGGGATCCGATGCTCACGGCTTCCCGCACCGCCTTCTCTGCCCAGTCCGCGTTGCGGCCGCGCATTTCCGCCAGCGAACGGATGTAGGCGACCGCGTCGTTGATCATCTTGCGCTCCATCGCGCTACCGCCGGTCGGCGCCGCACTGGCGTCATCATCTTCTGCGCCATTGTCCTGTTCGCCGTTTTCCTCGTTTGTCTCCTGATCCGGAGCTTCGGGCATACCGCCCATCTGAACCGGTGTCGCCGCGCCAAGATTGGTACCGGGAGCCATCGAGGCAACATGCGAGGCGTACAGCATGTAAGTACCGGCGCTGGCTGCCCGCGCTCCGCCCGGGCTGACATGGATGGCGACCGGGATGGGGCTGGTCACGATGGCGCGTATGATGTCGCGCATTGATACGTCCAGCCCACCAGGGGTATCCAGCTCGATGATGATGACCGCCGAGCCGTCATCACGGGCCCGGTCAAAGCTGCGACTCAAATAATCCACGGTCGCCGGACCGATGGCACCGTCGACGCGCAGCAACATGCCGTGTTCCGCATCAACTTCCGCATGACTGGAGGTCAGACCAAAGCCGAGCAGCAAAAGCAGGAAAAGGAGAATCGGTCGGGGCAGAAAATGCCGCCGGGCATTCGATCGCAACGAACGACTGGATGGGTTGTTCATGCTCGATCGGACAGCAGGCCGGGGAGTGGGTTCACGCGCGGCGTGGGCATTCCGGTTATGGCCCGCCGCGCCCGGACGATTACCTTCAGGCGCGGCGCCAACAAGCGGTCAGCCCTGCAGTTCGGCCAGTATCCGCTGCTTGACCTGCTGCACGTCGCCCAGTCCGTCAACCGCAACATAACGTGGCGCACCTTTGTCGCCGTTGGCAGCCAGTCGGCCATAATAGTCCACCAGCGGCCGGGTCTGATCATGATAGACCTGCAGACGCTTGCGCACCGTGTCTTCCTGATCGTCCTCACGCTGCACCAGCGGATCGCCGGTCACGTCGTCAAGACCATCCACTTTCGGTGGATTGTGCTCGATGTGATAAACCCGGCCCGAATCCGGATGCACACGGCGACCGCTCATCCGCGATACGATCTGCTCATCGTCGACTTGCAACTCAAGCACGAAATCAAGGTCGACACCTTCGGCCTTGAGGGCTTCCGCCTGGGCAATCGTTCGCGGAAAGCCGTCGAACAGGAAACCATTGGCGCAATCCGGGGCAGCAATGCGCTGCTTGACGATACCAAGGATAATGTCGTCGGATACCAAGCCGCCGGCGCGCATCACCTTGTCGGCCTCAAGCCCTAGCGCCGTGCCTTCCTTGACAGCAGCACGCAGCATGTCGCCTGTCGAGATCTGGGGAATACCGAAGGTTTCGCAGATGAAACCGGCCTGAGTACCTTTGCCAGCCCCCGGGGGGCCCAATAAAATGATCCGCATGCCGTATTTTCCTTGTCAGCGTCGCTGGACGAAGACCGAAATCCAGAACGGTCAGCTTAACGGTTCCGTCCTCTCCCGGCCCATTATGGCTCTGTTTGTCGCGGCCACTTTTGCGGCCGGCAGCCTATCACCAGCCCATGCCAACTGCAACGCGCCGCCGTCGCCAGGCGTATCCTGGCACGGCTGCGACATCGGCGACGCCGAACTTCAGGAAAGCAGCCTCGAGCGCGCCCTGTTATCCCGCATTCAGGCAGAAGGCGTCAATTTGCAGCAGGCGGATCTGGAAGGAGCGGTGGTTACCGAGGCGATGCTTGACCAGGCAAACCTGCAGCAGGCACGCCTGCGGCACGCCGACTTCGGCTCCAGCAGCCTGCGAAACGCCGACCTCAGCGATGTGCTGGCCCAGGGCGTGCGCTTCACCTCAGCGGATCTGAGCGGTGCCCGGCTGGACCGCGCCGATCTGCGCGGCGGACGCTTCGACGGTGCGCGCCTGAACAAAGCCTCCTTGAAGGACGCGGATATCAGCGACGGACGGCTTTACAACGCGCAGCTGCGGGAAATCAACGGTCAGGGCATGCGGCTCTCTGACGCCGGACTGGGTCGCGCAGACCTCAGTCAGGCCGATCTGCGTGAGGCGAATCTGAGCGGTGCGGACCTGGCAGGGGTACGGATGGAAAATGCGGATCTGCGCGGGGCCAACCTGGAGGGCGCCAATCTCAATGGCACACGGCTCACCGGCGCAGATTTCCGCGGCGCGAATCTGCAGCGCGCTGACCTGCGTAACGCCGACATTACGCGTACCCGGTTCGACGATGCGGAATTGGGCAACGCCACCTGGGTCGATCGTCGCCATTGCCGGCCACGATCCGTCGGCACCTGCGACTAAGGGGGTAACGCTGATCCAATCCGGCGCCTGCGTTGGCGGACGCATTTTGCCCGACTGCTGCATTGCGTTGCCTGACCGCAGAATGATGGCGGCACTGCGCAGCGCACCCTGGCAGATGAGCAAAACAGGACTCGGGCGCCTCCTAATCCTCGCTGATCCGGGACAAGCGAAGGCGCTGCAGGCGGCCACCGTCCGTCAGGACCACGATATCGTCATCGACCACAACCGGGTTACGGCTGATGCCATTGCGGCGATCGATCCTGACCCGCGCCAGAATACCGCCGTCCCCGGCATCAAGCACCGTCAGCCGACCACGATCATCACCCAAAACCAGCATATCGCCGACCACGATGGGCGCGGTGCCACGAATTCCTTCGAGATCATCCTGGCGCCAGACTGCAGCACCGGAACGCCGATCCAGAGCCCAGACCCGGCCATTGTCTTCGCTTACGTAGACACGCTCGGCATCAACATCAAGACCGGAGTAGGACGACAGGTCCCGCGCCCACTCGACCCGTCCCTGCTGGAGATCCAGGGCCATGGCCTGACCCTGATAGCCCACCACGTAAACCTGACTGCCGACGATCACCGGATCGCCGTCGACGTCGCGCATACGGTCAAGGTCGGAACTCCCCGAGGCAACGCCGACATCCACCTGCCAGGCCTCACGGCCATCGGCCAGATTGACAGCCGCCAGACGTCCGTTGGGCAAACCGGCAAGTACCGTGGCACCTAGCAACTTGGGGTTGCTGGTGCCGCGCAGAGTCAGCGGCGGCATACTTCGATCGTAGGTCCAGCGGCGTGAGCCTGAGTCCCGACTCAATGCAGCCAGGCGGCCATCGCCACTGAGCACGACCACCGCGTCGTCACTTATTGCGGGAACCGATACGATCTCGCTCGACAGGCGGGTGCGCCAGCGCTCGGCCTCGGTGTTGCGATCCAGGGCAATCACCTCGCCCTCCCGAGTGCCAACCACGAGCAGGTCATCCGCCAGTGCGGGCCCGCCGGAAACCGGCTTGCCCAGACGCTTGCGCCACACGCGGTCACCAGACTCGAGACCCCAGGCGGTCAACTCACCACGGCTGTCGGCGACCCAGACACGATCGCCCTCAATCACCGGATCGAGTGCATCGCCCACGGAGTGAATGCCGCGGCCGGCGTTACTCGACCAGACCGTCGAGACCGAGGCCCCGTCCTGCGAATCAGACAACTCGTCGGCCGGCATGACCCGCTTCGACGATCCGCTACAGGCACTCAGCACGAGTGCGGCCAGCATCAGTGCAATCAGAAGATAACGTGACATCAAGCAGACGCCTCCCCGGCCAGATCGTTTCGCTTCAGCCGAATCAGGCTGCGCCGTGTGTCACTGATGCCCTCAACCTCCAGCGCCTCTTCATAGGCGGCCCGGGCGTTGTCCGCCTCGCCCAGGGCGGCCAGCACGTCGCCACGTCGCTCCAGATATTGCGAGCGATACTGCCCCATATCCGAGACATCCAGAGTCGCCAGGGCCTCATCGTAGTCGCCAGCGGCGATCAGCACCTGTACGAGGCGCAAACGGGCCAGGTGTCGCAAACCTGATTCCGAGCCGTTATCCATCACCCAGCGCAAGGCCTCACCGGCCTCTTCAAGGTTGCCCGCACGGACGTGATGGTCGGCGAGCTGCATGCCAGCCATGGTCGCGTAAATCGTGCGGCCGTAATCCTCGATCACGCTCCAGCCGCGTGCGGAGACGGTGTCAGACCCCTCACCGGTTTCCCGGGCATTGAGCAGCTGCACATAGGCAACGGAGGCCGCTTCGGCGGTACGCTCCTGATGCGCACCCCACTGCTGCCAGCCGACGACACCGCCAACAGCCAGCACGGCACCGGCAATCAGGGAGCGGCCATTTTCCTTGAGCCATGCCTTGACCGCATCGATCAGCTCATCATCAGTGTCATACCGGGCCAAGGCTCAATCCTCCGAATGGGTCGTTAATCCGAGTTGACGCGCGAGCACGTGGACCACGGCATCCACCGGATGCGCCTGCTGCTCGCCACCTTCACGTAAATCCTTCAGGCCGACGGTGCCATCGGCCAGCTCCTGATCGGCCAGCACCAGCGCAAGACGTGCACCGCTGCGGTCGGCGCGCTTGAACTGGCTCTTGAAACTGCCGCCGCCACAATGCATCAGCAGCCGCAGCTCGGGCAAGTCACTGCGCAGCTTTTCGGCAAGCCGCAGTCCCTCCAGCTCGGCCGCGTCACCCAGCAGCACCAGGTAGACATCCGCCTGCGGGGTATTGACCAGACCCTCGTTGTCCTCGATCAACGCCACCAGGCGTTCCAGCCCCATGGCAAAACCGATGGCCGGCGTAGGCCGCCCTCCAAGCTGCTCGACCACACCGTCGTAACGGCCCCCGGCGCAGACCGTGCCCTGGGCGCCGAGTCGATGGGTCACCCACTCGAAAACCGTGCGACCGTAATAATCCAGACCACGCACCAGTCTCGGATTGACCACGTAGGCCTGACCGACCGCATCGAGACGGCGGCGAAGCTCGGCAAAATGGTCGCGGGACTCCTGATCAAGGTACTCATCCAGCGTCGGTGCGTCATTCAGCAGGGCCTGGGTTTCGGGGATCTTGGAATCGAGTATCCGCAACGGATTGGTCTGCAGGCGTCGCTGACTGTCAGCATCCAGCTGCTCACTGTAACCGGACAGATGGGCGACCAGCGCCTCGCGATAGGCCTGACGAGCCGCAGGCGTTCCCAACGAGTTGATCTGCAGTTCGACGTCATCGAGCCCGATCGCCGCCAGCATGCGCGCCGTCATCAGGATCATTTCCGCATCGATATCCGGCCCCGTCAGGCCGAAGACCTCGGCCCCGATTTGATGGAACTGCCGCAACCGTCCCTTCTGCGGTCGCTCGTGCCGGAACATGGCACCGGCATACCAGAGCCGCGGCTGTTGATTATGCAACAGCCCATGTTCCAGACAGGCACGCACGCAGCCCGCCGTACCCTCCGGACGCAGCGTCAGGCTGTCGCCGTTGCGATCCTCGAAGGTGTACATCTCTTTCTCTACGATATCGGTAACCTCACCGATCGAGCGCGAGAACAGCTCGGTCTTCTCCACCTGCGGCAACCGGATTTCCTGATAGCCATAGACATCAAGAATCCGGCGCAGCCTGGCTTCGAGCGCCTGCCATGTGGCCGTGATCGGCGGCAGGGTATCGCTGAAGCCGCGAACGCTCCGTATGTTCGAGGACACGGTTACTCCATCATTCGTTGATTATCATGGCCAGGCGGGGCGTACTGGTCCCTGCCTCGACTAGTCGGAGGGGACGCTCAATCGGGCGACACGCCCGGGGCGTTGGTCACCGAGGTCGACTGCCTCGCCGTTGAGTTCGACACTCACCTGACCCACATCGCCGATGACCAGGGAAAAGGGAGGTATGCCATCAAGGCGATGTGTCTCCTGATCCTGGATCAAGCCGTAAAGCAGCCGCTCGCCATCACTGTCACGCACCTCGACCCAGGACGGGCCGCTGAAACGCATGACCAGACTGGTGCCATTCTCGGATTGGGCATCCATCGCGCCCAACCCATCCGGCTCATCAACGCGAGTCGCAGCATCTTCGCGACCCTCGGCACGCTGCGCCAACTCGCGATCCAGTGCCGCTATCCGCACCGGAAACGGCGGTGCGCCCGATTCGGAGACCGCAGACGGCTCGGCGACTCGACCAGCATTCGACGGGCCGTCATCGACACCGCTGCCAGCTGTCCGCGCGTCGGTAGAAATGTCCTCCGGCGAAACGTCGCCGCCGCGGCGTACCGGGGCATCAGGGTCAGTCCGTTCCAGCAATCGGTCAAGGCGCTCGTTAACATACCCCACCGTCTCCAGCGCAGCATGCCCCGAGCCGTCGGACTGGCCGAGACCACGATACAGTTCGACGCCCCAGATCGCCGCGAACACCAGCATCCCGCCAGCGAGTGCCACCGGTAACATGTATTTCATGCCAAGGCTCAGATCTGGCGCAGTCTGGACCGGCTTGCTCGCCCGCAACGGCCGTGGCGCGGGTCCGCCATTGCCATCATCGAAGGCCTGCACCAGTGATTCCGCATCGAGTTGCAGAATACGGCCGTACGCGCGCAGATAGCCACGCACGAAGGTATCAGGCGGCAGTCGCTCGTACCGATCCTGCTCCAGGTTATCGATGGTCGCGACCGACAGCCGCAGCGTCGCTGCGACGTCGGCGATGCCCAGGTTTCTGGCCTCACGGGCCCTGCGCAACTGTCGCCCCGGCGGAATCGGATCCGGCCGGGTATCTGCTGTCAGATCAAGCTTCTCAGAGCGTTCCATCACGTTCCATTTGTCCGAATTCCCGGAAGGCTTCCGAATCGGGATAGTCCGAGCGCAGACGCAGGCCAAGACTGGCTGCCTCATCCCGGTTGCCGAGCGCCGACTCGATTCGCGCCCCCAGCAGCAATGCATCGGCATCCAGGGTCGACACCGCGCGCAGGCGCTGGAAATAATTCCGCGCCGTGGCGTAATCCTCAAGCTCAAATTGAACCTGAGTCATTTCGTAAAGCGCCGGTGCGAAATCCGGTGCATGCTCCAGCGCCCGGCGCAGAAACTCACTTGCCTGGCGCTGGTTGCCAGCACGCCGAGCGCAGGTGCCGGCATTGGCCAGGGGCAACTCACGGCGCTCGTAAAGCGGGTCCTGCATCGCCAGTTCGAACTGTTCCTGGGCCCTGTCGTAGTCCCCGCGGTTGCAGAGGAAGCGACCATAATTGTTGTGCACCCAGGAGACACCGGAATCCAGCCGGATAGAGCGCCGGAAGGACGCCTCCGCGCGATCATATTGTTCCAACCGCTCATGCAGCACTCCGAGAACCGCATGCGCCTGTGCATTGGACCGATCCTGGTCAACCGCCTTGTTCAAGGCATCCATGGCCAGGCTAAGACTGCCCTGCTGCATGTAGTTGATACCCAGTTCCGTATTGACCCGCGAGGCTTCGTCCAGATTACGACCCGAGAACTGTTCCGGTTGCGAGGCGCAGCCAAGCAACACCAGCGAGAGCAGCAGGCTGAGCATTATCCGCAATGACATGATCACCCCTCATCTCCGGCCGCAACCCGCTTCTCCCGGCGCCGGGTGCGGTCCGTGACCTTGCCGACCAGTTGACCGCAGGCGCCATCGATATCATCGCCCCGCGTCTTGCGGGTCGTACTGGTCAGACCGGCACGCGACAGAATGAGGCTGAATTCCCGGATCCGATCCGCCGGCGAACATTCATATCGCGTTCCGGGAAACGGATTGAATGGAATCAGGTTGACCTTCGATGGGATGTCGCCGAGCAGATGCACCAGCTCCCGGGCATGCGCATCACTGTCATTGACGCCATCAAGCATGACGTATTCCCAGGTAATGCGCCGATGAGGCTTGTCGGCGATATAGTGTCGGCAGGCCGCCATCAGTTCTTGCAACGGGTGCCTCTGGTTGATCGGCACCAACTCGTCGCGCAGGGCGTCATTCGGTGCATGCAGCGAAACCGCAAGGCTGATGTCCGTCACGTCGGCCAGCTTGTACAGGTTCGGCACCACGCCGGAGGTACTCAATGTCACCCGGCGCTTGGACAGGCCGTAGGCATGGTCGTCCTTCATCAGTTCCGCTGCCGGTACCACGTTGCGGAAATTCAGCAGGGGCTCACCCATGCCCATGAACACCACGTTGGTCACCTGCCGGTCCGGCTGCTCACGCGCCAGCTCCCGATTGACGAACCAGAGCTGGCCGACGATCTCGGCAGTCGACATGTTGCGGTTGAAACCCTGTACACCGGTGGAACAGAAACTGCATTCCAGTGCGCAGCCAACCTGCGAGGAAACGCACAGGGTATCGCGGCTTTTTTCCGGAATGAGCACGGTTTCCACAGCGTTGGCGCCATCCAGCCGCAACAACCACTTGCGCGTACCATCTGCGGATCGCTGATCAACCACGGCTTCCGGCACCCGCACCTCGGCCACTTCGGCCAGCCTGGTTCGCAGTGCCTTGCTGAGGTCGGTCATGTCCTCGAAACGGGTGACACGCCGGGCGTGGATCCATTTCAGAACCTGGGACACACGAAAGGGTTTTTCGCCAATCTCGGCGAAAAACCTTTCCAGCGCCCGGCGATCAAGACCGAGCAGATTGATGCGTGCCGGCTCTACGGCCGGCTCCGCAATCACCTCAACGGGAACAGATTTCATTGTCCTTGAAGAAGTAGGAGATCTCCTGCTTCGCAGTATCCTCGCCGTCGGAGCCATGCACCGCATTGGCATCAATGGACTTGGCGTAGTCGTGACGAAGCGTACCAGCGGCCGCTTCCTTCGGATTCGTCGCCCCCATGATCTCACGATTCTTGCGAATCGCCTCTTCCCCCTCCAGCACCTGAACCATGACCGGACCCGATGTCATGAAGCCGACGAGGTCCTTGAAAAAGGGCCGCTCCTTGTGCACAGCGTAAAAGCCCTCGGCATCGCTCTGGCTGAGTTGCACCATGCGCGCCGCGATGATTTTCAGGCCGGCCTTCTCGAACCGATTGTAGATTTCGCCGATCACGTTCTGCGCCACGCCGTCGGGCTTGATGATTGAAAGAGTCCGTTGCACCGCCATACGACTGTCTGCTCCTTGAGTACGGGTAGGCCCCGAGGGCCGAAAACAGAATGGCCGCCAGTCCAGTGGCGGCCATTCCCTGGCAATTGTCACCAGCTATGCCGCACTGCTGTCGGCAATCACCGGAATCGGGGCGAGTCTAACGTCAACAGATGGTTACGGCAACGCGACTACCGCCTGCAGGAGGCACCATCAGACGCTGAAGGATTCCCCACAGCCGCACTGATCCTTGACATTGGGATTACGGAAATCGAGCCGCTGGTTGAGTCCCTCGCGGATGAAATCCACTTCCATGCCCTGCAGGAATGGCAGGCTTTTACGGTCAACGACAACGGTCACACCGTGCTGCTCGAACACAATATCGTTGTCGGCCACTCCATCGGCATAATCAACCGTATAGGAAAAACCGGAGCAACCGCTGGTCTTGACCCCCAGTCGCAGGCTGTTCTCATGACCTTCCCGGGCAGCCCGGGCAAGCACGTAATCGGCAGCTTTCTGGGTCAGAATAATACTCATTGCGCCTACCTCGTTTTCTGTCTGTCCTCGTCCGCCAGTCGCAACGCCATCATGCCGGCATCTTCAACCACCAGAACGCGGGTGCGGACATCCCGCGGAATCGACAATGCGTCGGCCACCTGGCCATGCAGCAGCTCTTTGGCCTGCGAGACATCATGACCCGGCAACATGTCGGCAAACCAGCTGCAGCATGCGACGGTCGACGGACAACCGAAGACCAGCCAGCCAACCCTGTCCACCAGGCCGTCCGCGGACAGCCCGAGCTGGAATACCACTTTCGTTCCCGATTTTACAGTACCGAGGGCGGCCGTGCCGAATCGCAACTGATCCGGAGCGAAAACGCCGGCGCCAACCGGTTCCCTGAAATGTCTCAGGACCGCAGCAGGGTATTCAGTCATGCGTCTCGACCTCATCGCCCAGCGGCGAAAACGACAACAGCCGCCGCACTCCCCGGCTCAGAACCGCCACCGCCTCATCGATATCGTCGGCATTGCTGTCGCGTCCGAAACTGAAGCGAAACGCCGAGAGCAGCCCGGCATCGCCGACACCCATGGCACGCAATACGTGGGAGCCACGGGCCGAACGCGAGGTACAAGCTGAGCCGGCAGCGATGGCCAGCGTCGAGCTGACCTCCGCCAGCAAGGCTTCGCCATGGACACCGGGGAACGACAGGTTGCTGATATGCGGCGCACGCGGCACCCCGCCATTGCGCTGCAGCGGGATACCGGCCTCCCACAGCCCCTGCTCGAGCCGGTCCCGAAGCGCCTGCAGTCGCGGCCCTTCGCTGCCCAGATGCCGGGCAGCCTGCTCACAGGCCAGACCGAGACCTACGATCTGGTGCACTGCCTGGGTCCCGGGCCGCTCCCCCCACTCCTGGCCGCCGCCGAACTGCAACGGCTGCAGGCGCAGACGGGGCCGCGGGCAGCGCCAGAGCGCGCCGATGCCCTTGGGGCCGTGAAACTTGTGGGCCGATAGCGACAACAAGTCCGCTCCCAGCGCGGAAACATCCACCGGCAGCTTGCCGATGGCCTGGGTGACGTCCACGTGCAGGCGTGCCGGATGGTCCCGCAAGGCCGCTGCGACAGCAGGAATATCGTGCACCACACCGGTTTCGTTATTCACCAGCATCAGGGAAACCAACGCGGTGTCATCCCGCAGAGCTGACCGCAACGCCGATAGCGACAGTCGCCCGGCGCCATCCACCGGCAGCACCGTCAGTTCTGCGCCTTCCCGCTGCGCCTGCTCGCAGGCACCGAGCACGGCACTGTGCTCGGTGGCGCAGGTGATAATGTGGCGACCCCGGTTCCGCTGCATCACGAACCGCAGCCGCCCTAGAATGGCGAGATTGATCGCCTCGGTCGCGCTGCCGGTGAAAACCACTCCCTCGGCCGGTGCCTGCAGCAGGCTCGCGACCTGCTGGCGCGCATGGTCTACGGCAGCAGAAGCGGCCCGGCCGTAGCCGTGGGTTGCCGAAGCCGGATTGCCGAAGCCGCTATCCGAACCCAGCCACGGCAACATGCCCTCCCGCACCACAGGGTCCAGGGGGGTGGTTGCCGCATGATCCATGTAGATCAGGCGCATGTCAGGACCTGTCGCGATCACCGGCGCGTGAGCGGGGACGGTGGCCGTTCTCGATATCGCAGTCGGCTATATCCGGCAATTCGACATCTTCGAGCTGCCCACCCAGCTTGCGGATCACCCGGCACATCTCCACCAGCCGCTCATCGGTGGCCTGGATGTGATCCAGCATGGAATTGATCGCCTGACTCACGGGGTCCGGCATGTCGGTCTGGCCGTAGGCATCGAAACCCAGCCGGCGGGCCGTTTCCTCGCGGCGGCGCGCAGCGTCGTCCGGCCTGCGGCCGGCAACGCGGGCAGGAATCCCCACCATGGTGGCGCCTTCGGGAACGTCGCGCAGCACGACCGCATTGGAGCCGATACGGGCGCCGCTGGCCACGGACACCGGCCCCAGCACCTTGGCGCCGGCCCCGACCACGACATCGCCGGCCAGCGTCGGATGGCGTTTACCGCCGGCAAGGCTGGTACCGCCGAGGGTCACGCCATGGTACAGCGTCACATCGTCACCGATCTCGGCGGTCTCACCGATGACGACCCCCATACCATGATCGATGAAGAATCTGCGGCCGATTCTGGCCCCCGGGTGAATCTCGATCCCGGTCAGCCAGCGGGCAATGGTGGACAGGAACCTGGCCGGCCAGCGCAGCCCCCAGCGCCAGAGACGATGGTTCAGCCGATGCCAGAGAATCGCATGCAGACCGGGATAGCAGGTCAGTACCTCGAAGGCATTGCGCGCGGCCGGATCCCGGTCCATGACCGAGCGAATATCTTCTTTCAGGCGTTTAAGCATGCCCTGCCTCGCCGCTCCATTCCTGGGGATTCATCTGCTGGTCTGCAGTCGGTTCAGAATCACTCGCGATCCGCAGCGGCCGGCGACTTCAGTCTGCCGTCCAGGCCCTTCTCCACGTGCGCGAGGATGCCACGCAGGATCTGCATTTCGTTGTAATCCGGCCGCGCCCGGTTGTAGAACACGCGCAGGCGCCGCATCAAGGCGCGCGGATTGTCCTGTCTCAGGAAATCGATGCGACCAAGGACCTTTTCAAGATGCGCATAAAACTGCTCCATCTGATCCGCCGTCGCCGTCGGCCATGTCTCGCTCGGTTGCGGCGGGGTCTGATCCTGAACCAGCTGCCAGCGCAGCTCGTAACAGATCACCTGAATGGCCGCAGCCACGTTGAGCGAGGCGTATCCGGGGTCCGCAGGGATATGGATCAGTCGATGGCAGCAGTCCAGCTCCTCATTGGTCAGGCCGGTGCGTTCACGGCCAAACAACAGGGCCACCGGATGGCGCGTGGATTCCAGCGCAAGCGTGTCCATGGCCGGTCGCGGATATTCCGCCGGACAGGACAGATGGCGCGATCGGGCCGAAAGCCCAGCCACGAAGCCCATACCGGCGAGAGCCTGAGCCAGCGATTCATGCACCCGTGCCTGCTCAAGTATGTCGTCGGCGCCAGCAGCACGCGCCGTGGCGTCGGCATGGGGAAACTGCCTGGGCCGCACCAGATGCAAGTTTACCAGCCCCATGGTCTTCATCGCCCGCGCCGCGGCGCCAACGTTACCCGCCAGCTGGGGTTCGACCATTACAATATGAACAGCGTCGAGCTGCATGACAATCACCGCGGGACAGCGCCAGAACGGCCGATAGTGTACGGCAAGGTCAAGCGTTTCACACGGCGCCGGGCTTCCTGCTATTCTTGCGCGCCTTCGCCGGCCGCGCCTTTCGACCGGCCCTGATCCGATGCTGCGACGAGGAACCCCGCCGCGATGAACCCCATGGCAAATATCGCCGTTCGTGCCGCCCGCTCGGCCGGCGACCTGATAGCGCGCAACATCGACCGCCTGGATCGCCTGCGGGTCGAAGCCAAAGGGCTCAATGACTACGTCAGCGACGTCGACCGCATGGCCGAGCAGGAAATCATCGCAGTGATCCAGCGAGCCTATCCGGACCACCAGTTCCTCGGCGAGGAAAGCGGCAGCCAGGGGGATCATGATCACATCTGGATCATCGACCCGCTGGATGGCACGACGAACTTCCTGCACGGCTTCCCGCACTTTGCGGTGTCCATCGCCCTGCAGGTGAAGGGCCGGCTCGAGGTTGGTGTGATTTACGACCCGGTGCGGCAGGAACTGTTTGCGGCCAGCCGCGGCGGTGGTGCCACACTGGACGGCCGCCGTCTGCGGATGCCCGCCCGGCGTAGCATCGAGGGTCGTTTGATCGGCACCGGTTTCCCGTTTCGCCACCCGCGGCACATGCCGGCCTACATGGGAATGTTCCAGGCGGTCTGCATGCGCGCCGGTGACCTGCGCCGGGCCGGCTCGGCGGCGCTGGATCTGGCCTATGTCGCCAGTGGCCGCCTCGATGGCTACTGGGAAATCGGTCTGAACGCCTGGGATCTGGCGGCCGGGGCCCTGCTGGTGCGCGAGGCCGGCGGCATGGTCGGCGACTTTGAAGGCAGCGACAATTACCTGAAGAACGGCAACATCGTTGCCGGAAGCCCCAAGCTGTTCCACGACCTGTTGCAGGAGATCCAGCCCCACTGCACGCCGGCCATGCGCGGCTGACGTACCAGCGGGAGCGGCGGTTTCCGCTCCTCCGCGCGGGTGTGTTCGCCTATTCGAACGCCCAGCGGGCCTCGTAGCCGCGGACATCCACGTGAACGAACGGCCCCCGGTGTGGCCGGGGACCGTACAGCCCGATACCGCCGACGTAGCTCATCGGCCCGCGGCGGTTCTTGACCCGCTCGACAATCTCCGCCAGACGCTCGGCATCAGCGAAAGTGCTGTGGCCGTCGCCGGTCAGGTCGTCCATGCGGCCGGCCGGCGCCCGCTCGTCAACGTAGATGTCCGCCGCCGCACCCCACTGATGCCGGCTGTTCTGGCCGTTGCCGATGGCCGCGTTGTACCAGGGCGTGCGAAAACCACTCAGTACCTGCAACGTGCTGGCTTCAATGCCCTCGGCATTGACTGCCTCCAGAATCTCCTCCAGCAATAACAGCAGCCGTTCATCCAGAATCAGGTACTTAGGGTAGTCATCGCTCTGCTTGGAGGCGAACTGGCCAAGCCGGAAATGCGGCGCGAGCTGAACCGAGGCCATGGCTTCATCCATCTCGACGAAACCCGGTGGCGGCAGATAATCGCTAAGCCCACGAAAAGGCTCGCTGGGGTAACGACCAACCTGATAGCCGTTGAGCCTGCCCGCCTCCTTCTCCTTCCGCGGCGTCAGCACGAACAGATTGAGCTGCATGCGCTCGCCGGTGTCACTGCGCTCTATCCGAAGTGGATACAGGCCGGGCTCCGTGGGTGCCTTCCAGGTCCAACGATGCCGACCCGTGCTGAGCGTTCTTGCGCCGGCATCATCCACCCGGTAATCGCCGTCACGGGCGCGGGAGACTTCCAGGTCGAGCAACTCACCCGGCATCAGGAAGACCGCGAACACCCGGTGCGGCACAATCAGGTCATCGCGCACGCGCAGGGAGAAACTCAGGGTCTGGGGGCTGTAGCTCGGGGCAATTGCCGCATGACTGCTGGAACTCAGCAATTGAGCTGCGCCGAACGGCAGGATCAGAAGCGTGACAAGCAAGGGAACCAGTCGCAGCAGACGCAAGCGCACCTCTCCTCCACACGGAAACAGTCAGGAACCGCCAGCAGTGCCCTCTGGCAAGGTCGACAAGGCGTCGGCTACCCGACCGTCGCGATTGTAGAGATCATTTCTGAGGTGCACCAGACCGTCGACGTCAACCCAGGCGGTCATGTACTGCAAATGCACAGGCAGCGGTCGTTGCAGCACCACCGTTCGCTCCTGACCACTGGCAATGGCCGCGTCGATGGTCTGTCGATTCCAGCGCGGATCATCCAGCAGCAGTTCCGCCAGCAGCTCGGGCTGCTCGACGCGAATACAGCCGGAACTGAAGGCGCGGTCGGCGCGTCGGAACAGCTCCCGGGCCGGTGTGTCATGCAGATACACGGCATGTCGGTTCGGAAACATGAACTTGATTCGTCCGAGCGCATTCAGCGGCCCCGGGCGCTGTCGCAGGCGGTATGGAAATCCGCGCGCCGGCACGGTCGCCCAGTCGATACTGGCAGGGTCCAGCAGTTCCTGTTCCGCCCCCCAGCCACGCAACACCTGGAAGCCGAGGCGCTGCAGATGCGACGGGTCTCGTCTCACCTGGGGCAGGATGTCGCGAACCGCGATGCTGTTCGGCACCTCCCAGTAAGGATTAAGTACCAGATAAGTCATGCGGCCAGTGAACACCGGTGTCTGCCGGTAGTCCCGACCGACAATCACCCGCTGACGCAGGACCTCCTCGCCCTGATCCACCACCTGCAGCTCGAAACCGGCGATATTCACAAGCACATAGCGTTCACCGAGATCCCGCGGCATCCAGCGCCAGCGTTCCAGATTGACCGCAATCTGCTGAATCCGACGGGAAACCGGCACATTCAGCGCCCCGCGGGTCGCCGCGCCTACCAGGGCATCCTCCTCAAGCCCGTGCCGGCGCTGAAAGCCGCGCACGGCACCCTCAAGCCCGGCATCGAACAACTCATCCCCTGCGTCATCGGCGTCTTCCGGGTGATCGCCCGACTCGCGCAATCGCTGGCGCAGCAGCCCGACACGCTCGCCGGTGTCGCCCGGGCGCAGGGTCGGGCCATCGGGCAGTGTCGTGAAACCGCTCTGACGCTGAACGCCGCGATAGAACGCCAGCGCCTCGGTAAGACGCTGATAGCCCGGATCGGTGGGGAATAGCTCGCGCAAGCCATCGGCCAGGCGCTGGCCCTCCGCCGCAGCCTGCAACAGATCTGGCAGGTCACCGCCGCGGCGATCGATCCCCCATTCCGGGTCGAAGGTTTCCGGATTGAGTCGTCCCTTCAGGCCATGGCTACCGTATTGCATCCAGGTACCACTCAGCAGCAGCTCCAGGTCCACCTGGACCCGCGGCGGCAGGTCGCCGTTGGCCAGCTGCAATTCATCCAGCAGCGCCTCGATGATCCCGTTGCCGTAATCCTCGCGATCGAGACCATGGTCTTCGGCCTCGGCCAAGACCGCGAGCAACTCCGTGGCCGCCGTCGCCTGACCATGGCCATCGATCCACAGCGGCTCGAACAGCCGGTCTTCGTAGAATCGGCGCACCGCGGCGGCCCCTGGCACGTGATGCTCGCCGGCCATCAGGGGCTGCTCGGGGGGAATGGATTCCAGGCGGTCGCGCAGGGCTTCCCGCAGATCCGCAGCCGACAACGGCAATACGGTCAGAAAGACCAGCACAGACATGCATCGACAGACTGCAGTAAGCATGGCTATCCCTTACCCTGGTTCATCCCCGCGTCTGCGCCCGAGACCGGTTTTGCTCATCTGGCAAGGCGCGGCGCCGGTTCGGTAGCCCTAGCTACCGGGCCGGTGACGCAACGCCGCCAGGGGCCAAAACCGCCCGGGGTTTAGGCAAGCATGCATCAGTGTTTCCTCAAAGCGTCCAGACGGCGCATGAAGGATTCCAGCACCAGTCGATACAGATCGTCTCCCAACCAGGCATCCTCGATGCCGGCATCAATGTTCGGATTGTCGTTCACCCCGATCACCACCTGACGATCCGCAGTCAGCTTGATGTCAACACCATGGAAGCCGTCACCAATAAGCCCGGCTGCCTTCACCGCCAGTTGTACCATGGACCGTGGGGCGTCCACCGTGGGATCCGCGCACTGTGCTTCGCGAGTGCGTGTCGGTAGCGGAATCCGGATTCATCCAGGGACATGGCACGGGCGCCCGCTTGACAGGGATTGCTCGGGCCACCGATAAAGGGCCCCATCAATAAGACGACGCTTTCTTGACCCTCGCCCCGACTAGCGGGACATCCATACGATTTGCCAGGAATCACCGACCGATGACAACACCGATAACCGGCCGCCTGCCGATGCGCCTCGCGGTTCTGCTACTGCTATTCAGTCTGAGCACCCCGGGATGGGCTGATACCGACTTGCGCGGCGGCCTGGAAGTCGGCCGTGAATGGAAAGGTCGCGCCAACCTGGTTCGGCTAAACCTGGCAGTACCCGTCTGGCGAACCTTTTTCGCCGAACAGGGCCTGCCCACGCGACTGCACATGGAGGGCTCGCTGGGGCATTATTTTGCCGATGGCGGCAGCGGCGGCATCTGGGAGGGCGGCCTGCGGGGCTTCAGCCGCACCGATCTGGGCTCCCGAAGTCCGTTCTTCGCCGAGATCGGCACCGGTCTGATCGTCATCGACAAGCGTCGCCTTGGCGACGCTGCCTGGGGCAGCAGCTGGCAGTTTCGCTCCCACGGCGGCCTCGGTGTCTGGCTCGGCGAGAACCGCCAGGGCGCGTTGATCGCCCGGATTTCCCACTCGTCCAACGGCAGTCGACAGAAGCCGAACCCCGGCATTGACGTTGTCTCACTGATGCTGGAATGGCGGCTGCTCTGAGATACCATTCGGGCAGCTCAAGCGCGCAACGGCGAGGAATCAATGTCTGGTGATATGGCAACCTGGGAAATCCTGCTTCTTGGCGGCATCGCGATACTCGCCGTGATGCTGTTCATGCCGGGTATCCGGCAATCCATGCAACGGGCCAGGGAGCAGGAGGAGAAGGACTGGCGCGGCGCGCTGATCCCGATTGCCCTGGTCGCATTGTTCGTGATCCTGCTGATCAGCCTGGTGTGACGCACCCCACTACCGCAACGCTCCGCTGCATCTGTCGGCGCACCCTGGGCGTACTCCTCAGTGCCGGAAATGGACGAACAGGCGGCCGAAGTTGTCGCTGTCCTTCTCGACCCGATGGTAGCGGGCCTTCACCGCCGGTTGCTGGAGGAAGCGAAGGACACGTTTCTTCAACTGTCCACTGCCCTTCCCCGGGATGATCTCAATGCTCTTGATACGCTTCTCGCAGGCCTCGTCAATGACTTGCTGCAATGCCTCGTCGATACCCCGTCCCTTGTTGAACAGCGGGTGCAGATCCAGCTTCAGTTTCGCCATCTGACGCCTTCCGGTGACAACTGCGAATTTTCTGCGGCTTCTTCATACTGGGGAAACACTGATTTATTCACACGTCTGCTATTGATTAAGGAAACACTGATTTATTAGCGCCCCTGCGTTGGAGTCCGCATTTTTTCCGAGGCAAGGCGCGCTGCGCAGCCCCGCAGTCATTCTGCGGTCAAGCAGCGCAACGCAGCAATCGGGAA
>SKGQ01000060.1 GCA_007117515.1 Ectothiorhodospiraceae bacterium
CCATGTCGGCTTCGTGTTCCAGTTCTTCAATCTCATTCCCACCCTGACAGTGATCGAGAACCTGCTCCTGCCACTGGAACTCAATGGTCTGGATCCGCGGCGGGGGCGGCAGGACGCGGTAGCGCTGCTGGAGGCTGTTGGCCTGGCCGACCGCGAACACAGTTTTCCGGACCGGCTCTCCGGCGGCGAGCAGCAGCACATTGCGATTGCCCGTGCACTGATTCATCGACCGCGGCTGTTATTGGCTGATGAACCCACCGGAACCCTCGACGCGGCCAGTGGCGACCAGGTGCTGAGTCTGCTGGAGGCGGTTAGCCGGGAGCGCCAGTTGACCACGGTGCTGGTCACGCACAGCTCCGAAGTGGCTGCGCGCATGGATCGGATCCTGGACCTGTCCCGACCCTCGGGCGCGGACCAGGTGGATCGCGCATGAGTCGACTCCTGGTCCGGGCCGGCTGGCGCTATTTCCGGGCCCGTCCCTGGCAACTGGGGTTGTCCCTGCTCGGCGTGGCCCTCGGCGTGGCCGTGGTCGTCGCCGTCGAACTCGCCAATCAGAGTGCGGCACGGGCCTTTTCCCTGAGCAGCGAAGCCCTGACCGGCGAGGCGACACATCAGGTGCATGCCGGGCCGTCGGGCTTGTCGGTGGATTGGTACGTGTCCCTGCGCCGTGAGCATGGCCTGCGCGATCTGGCACCGGTGATCGAGGGCGCGGTCGAGACCCCGCTGGATCCGGGCCGTAGCCTGCGGCTGCTGGGTATCGACCCGCTGACCGAGGGCGCCATGCGACCCGCGTTGGACGCCCTGAGCGGCGGGGACGGTCTGGGCGGACTGCTGGCGGACCCGCGGGCCGTCTGGCTGCTGGCCACCGATCTGGACCGACTTGGTCTGGGTGTTGGCGACTCCCTGCCGATTGAGGTCCATGGTGAAGAGCCTGAACTTCGGGTGGCCGGCGCGCTGTCACCGAGCCGCGCGCTGGATCGGGAAGGCCTGCGGGATGTGCTGATCATGGACATCGCCGCGGCCCAGGAGCTGCTCGGCCGCGGTGACCGGTTGGACCGCGTCGATCTGCGCGTCGACGATGCCCAGGGGTTGGCGCACATCGAATCCCTGCTGCCGGCGGATGCCCAGCTGCTGCCAGCGGACCAGCGGCAGGCGACGCTGCAGGACATGACCCGCGCCTTCCGGATCAATCTCACGGCATTCAGCCTGCTGGCGCTGCTGGTCGGCGCCTTCCTGATCTACAACACCATGAGTTTTTCCGTGGTCCAGCGACGTCCTTTGCTGGGCCAGCTGCGGGCCATCGGCAGCACGAGAGGCGAGATCCTGCGGCTGGTGCTCACCGAGGCCGCCTTGATCGGCCTCGCCGGAACGCTGTTCGGACTGGCGCTGGGGATTGCATTGGCGCAGCTGATGCTGGATCTGGTATCGCGCACCATCAACGATCTGTACTTCGTGCTCAGCGTGCGTTCCGTCTCGATTTCGCCGTTGATGGTCTTCGGTGCGCTGCTGCTGGGTCCGCTGGTCAGCGTGCTGGCCGCGGCGGTGCCGGCAGTCGAGGCCACGCGGATTCCGCCGCGGGCCTTGCTCAGCGTCTCCGAGGGGGAGGGCGCGACCCGGGCGCGGTTGCCGCGGCAACTGTTCGCCGGGCTGGTCCTGCTGGTCGTCAGCGGTGTTGTGCTGATGCTGCCGACCGCAGGCCTGATGCCGGCCTTTGTTTCCCTGTTTCTGCTGATTCTCGGGGCCGCGCTGCTGGTGCCGACGCTGATCGCGCTGCTGATGCGGCCGCTGGCGGTGGCCTGCGGTGCCGTGTTCGGCCTGCCCGGGCGGATGGCGGCCCGGGGCGTGCGTGCCGGCCTATCGCGCACGGGCATTGCCGCCGCGGCCCTGACCGTTGCGGTCTCGGCGATCATCGGCGTCGGTGCCATGGTCGACAGTTTCCGTGCCACCTTTGCTGACTGGCTGGACCTGACCCTGCAGTCGGACCTGTATGTGTCCGTGCCCGGGGATCGTCATCTGGATCCCGGACTTGCGGCGGAGCTGCGCCGGCTGGAGCAGGTGAGCGAGAGCAGCTCGGCCCTGGAAACCCGGGTCGCCGACGATGAGCACCGTTACCAACTCCGTGTGTTCGACCTCCAGGTGCCGGTGGAGCGGGTGTTCGCCGTGTTGCAGCAGGGCAGCAATGACCTGGACGCCTGGGCTGCCGGTGAGGGCGTGCTGATCACCGAACCGTTTGCCAACCGCTACGGCGTGGAACCGGATCAGCGCATCAGCTTGCAGACCCCGCAGGGCGAGCGGCCTTTCCCGGTGCTGGCGGTGGTGCAGGATTACGGCAGCAGCGAGGGGGCGCTGATCATGGCGCGCTCGCTGTACGAGCGGCTCTGGGACGATGATCGGGTCGGCAGTGTCGGTCTGCGTCGCGCCGATGGCGTCTCGGCGGAGCAGCTGGAGGCGGCGGTCCGGGCCGCCGTTGGCGATCGCCAGGCGGTGCGTCTGCGCTCCGGGGAGGGCCTCCGGGAGCTGTCGCTGCAGGTCTTCGACCGCACCTTCACGATCACCCATGTGCTGCGCCTGCTTGCCACCCTGGTGGCGGTGGTCGGTATCCTCAGCGCGCTCACTGCCCTGGGCCTGGAACGGGCGCGTGAACATGCGGTGTTGCGCGCTGTGGGACTGACGCCGGCTCAGCTCTGGCGGCTGGTGACCCTGCAGAATGGTCTCATCGGGCTGAGCGCGGGTCTGCTGGCGTTGCCACTCGGGGTCGTGATGTCCGCGATCCTGACCCAGGTCATCAATCAGCGCGCCTTCGGCTGGTCCCTGCAACTGCAGGTGGCGCCCGGACTGTTGCTGGAAGCGGTGCTGCTGGCCCTGGCCGCAGGCCTGCTGGCCGGTCTTTACCCGGCCTGGCGAGCCTCCCGGCAGCCGCCGGCGGTGGCCCTGCGCGAGGAGGCGGGATGATCGCACGGCAGAGTCTTGGCTCCCTGGTATTGCTGAGCGTGCTGTTCCTCGCCGCCTGCCAGGAACCAGCGCCGCCGGCTGATCCTGACGGCGACAGCCCGCTCGGCCTGCTTTCCGGCGAGGAGGGTCTGGACAGCTATGCGCGCATCACCGCGCCGCGGGAAGTGGATTTCCCGGCCGACCACGGCGCGCACCCGGACTACCGTCACGAATGGTGGTACGTCACCGGCAATCTGCAAAGCGAGAACGGCCGGCGTTTCGGCTATCAGCTGACCTTCTTCCGCTTCAATCTGGCACCGGAGATGCAGCAGCGCCGCGCGTCGCTGGCCACGAACCAGGTGTGGATGGCGCATCTGGCGCTGACCGATGCCGACGGCGAGCGCTATCTGCATGCCGAGCGGCTGGCCCGGGGTGCCGCCGGCCTGGCCGGTGCCGAGGTCGAGCCGTTCCGGGTCTGGCTGGAGGATTGGCAGCTTGAGGGGGGCAGCGGCGAGGATCCGACACCGTTCCGCCTCCAGGCGGGCACCGAGGATTTCGACCTGTCGCTGACCCTTCAGGCGGACAAGCCCCTGGTGCTGCAGGGTGACCGTGGCTACAGCCAGAAGGGCGATGATCCGGGCAATGCCTCGTTTTACTACTCGTGGACACGGCTCGGTACCAGCGGTGAAATCCGGCTCGACGGCGAGCTCGTGTCGGTCACGGGCGAGAGCTGGATGGACCGGGAATGGGGCACCAGCACACTGACCGAGGAACAGCAGGGGTGGGACTGGTTCTCGATCCAGCTCGACGATGGCAGGGACATCATGTTCTATCACCTGCGGCTGTCCGATGGCGGCATCGAGCCGCGCTCCAAGGGTCTGCTGGTGGAGGCGGACGGTAGCTACCGCGTGCTCGATCTGGATGCCGTTGCCTTGGAGGCCCTGCGCTACTGGGATAGCCCGGAAGGCGGTGCGCGCTATCCGGTGGCCTGGCGCATGCAGATTGCCGGGGAGGCACTGGATCTGCGGCTGGAGGCGGTACTCGATGATCAGGAACTGCGTGGCGGTTTCCGTTATTGGGAAGGGGCGATCGACGTTCGCGGTGAGGCGGCGGACGGCACGGTACGAGGTCATGGCTATGCCGAACTGACCGGCTACGCCTCTTCCGACTGACACGGGGGAATGTCAGACTCGGTACTGGCCCAGCAGACGGGATGCGCGTCGGACCAGTGGATCAGGTCAGGGAATTCCTCGGCATACTGCAGCACGCCTTCCGCAATCTGCTGCCGATCATCATCGTCGTTGCCGTGTTCCAGTTCGGGGTCATGCAGCAGGTGCCGGATAACCTGCTGGGGATGGTCGTCGGGCTGTTGATCGTGGTCTTCGGCGTCGCCCTGTTCCTGCAGGGGCTGGAACTCGGCGTCTTCCCGATCGGCAAGAACCTGTCCAACCAGTTTGCCCGCCGCGGGTCGCTGCTGCTGCTGATGCTGTTCGGTTTCTGCCTGGGCTTCTCGGCGGTGATCGCCGAACCGGCCCTGATTGCCGTCGCCGAACAGGCGGAGATCATCAGTGAGGGCCGTGTCGATGCGCTGACCCTGCGTCTGCTGGTGGCGTTCTCTGTGGGCGGCGTGGTCGCCCTCGGTGTGGTGCGGGCGCTGCTCGGCCATGGTCTCACCTGGTACATCATCGGTGGCTACGTGATGGTGGTGCTGGTGACATTCTTCGCGCCGGAGGAGATTGTCGGCCTGGCCTACGACTCCGGGGGCGTGACCACCAACATCGTGACCGTGCCGCTGATCGCGGCCCTGGGCATCGGGCTCGCCACCAGCCTGCGTAACCGCAATCCGCTGATGCATGGCTTCGGCCTGGTGGCACTGGCGGTGATGGTGCCGATGGTCTCGGTCCAGCTCTACGGCATCGTGGTCTACACCTTCGGCGAGGCGGGCGACGTCAGTAACGGGCTGGCGATCGAAGCGGGTGCCGAGTCGCCGGTGGATCCCACCGGCGGCAGTCTGCTGCTGGGCATGCTGACCGATCTGCTGGAGATGGTCCGCGACGTGCTGCCGATCATCGCCGTGGTGCTGTTCTTCCAGTACGTGGTGCTGCGCAAGTCGCTGGCCCGCCCGCATCGGGTGGCGGCGGGTTTCGTGCTGGTCATCATCGGTCTGTACGCCTTCGTGGTTGGACTCAAGCTGGGCCTGTTTCCGATCGGCGAGAGCATGGCCGAGCAGTTGATCAGCCTTGATGGCTTCCTGTTCCTGTACCTGTTCGCGTTTTCCATCGGTTTCGCCACCACGATGGCGGAACCCGCCCTGATTGCCATTGGTCAGCAGGCAGAGGAGGCGGCGCGTGGTCGGCTGAATGGCAATGTGATCCGGATTCTGGTGGCCATTGGCGTCGCCATCGGCATTACCATCGGCGTGCACCGGATCATCACCGGTGATTCGATCCACCTGTACATCATGGGCGGCTACACGCTGGTGATCGTGCTGACCTTTCTGGCACCGAAACACATTATCGCCCTGGCCTTCGACCTGGGCGGGGTGACGACCTCGGAGGTCACCGTGCCGCTGGTGACCGCACTGGGGATCGGTCTGGCAACCAATCTGGAGGATCGCAATGTGCTGATCGACGGCTTCGGTCTGATCGCCTTCGCCTCCATTTTCCCGATCGTGACAGTCATGCTCTATGCTATCGCCGTCGAACGCTTCGGCGGCCGGACAAGGAGTTCCACATGAAGTTTTCCGCGCTTGTGGCGGTATTGCCCGAAGACCTGGAGGAGCGCGCCATCGACTCTGCCCGCGAGGCCGGGGCGGGTGGCGTGACGCTGCTCAGTGGTCGTGGGATCGGTACCGAGGAAAAGAAGAGCTTTTTCGGTCTGACCTTCGAAGGCAGTCAATCGGTGCTGCTGTTCGTGCTGGAGAAGAAGCTGGCGGTGACCGTGCTCAAGCGCCTCAGCCGGGACCTGGAACTGACCGGGGACAGCAAGGGTGTGGTTTTCACGCTGCCGCTGGAGCACATCGCCGGTATCGATACCCGACAGATCGAACAGTTCGAGTCCCGCCTCAAGGATAAAATCTAGGGAGCCGTCCCATGCTTGTGAAGGATGTCATGGAGAAGAACGTGGTCACCATTTCGCCGCTGGCCACGCTGCGCGAGGCCATGCAGCGCATGCGTGACAATAGCGTGAAATCGCTGGTGGTCGACAAGCAGGACCCGCATGACGCCTACGGCCTGATCACCTACACCACGGTCCTGCGGACCATTGTCGCCGAGGATGGCGATATCGATCTGGTCAACGTCTACGACGTCGCCGCAAAGCCCGTAATCACCGTGCCTGCGGAAATGGACGTCCGCCACGTCGCCCGCCTGATGGTGAATCAGGATTTCCGACGCCTGATCGTCCTCGACGGTAACGAACTACGCGGCATCATCAGCATGGACGACATCGTTACGCCGATATTGGAGATGGTGGAATAACGCGGCCCTCGGCCGCGTTGTTTAACGTTTTAAAGTGTTACGTTTTACGTAAAACATCAAACGTTAAGGAAACGCTGATTTATTCGCACGCCTGCGTTGGAGTCCGCATTTTTTCCGAGGCAAGGCGCGCTGTGCCGCGCCGCAGTCATTCTGCGGTCAAGCAGCGCAACGCAGC
>SKGQ01000167.1 GCA_007117515.1 Ectothiorhodospiraceae bacterium
CTGGCGGCGTTGCGCTACCGGCCCGGTAGCTACGGCTACCGAACCGGCACCGCGCCTTGCCAGATGACCAAAACCGGTCTCGGGCGCAGACGCGGGAATAGATCAGTGTCTTCTTAAGCAAGCCTGCATGTGACCTTGTACAAAAAACTGTTACAAGGCTTGCGCACGATTCACAGTTGTACTAAAGTTGTACACAAGTTGAAGGAACACAGATTTTCTCCGCTGTGCTGTTGTTTTTCCCTGTATTGGCGCATCCCTGTCCCCTTGAGTGCGCCACCCCGGCCCATCCCCCCCAGGCGGCCGGGTTTTTTTTGCCTGTAATTTTCTTCCGGAATACGGCTGGGATCGGCCCCTGCGGCTTGACACCCAAATGGCTGCTCCGTATTATCCGCCCAGCCTTTCGGAGGCACTGCGTCCCCTTCGTCTAGAGGCCTAGGACACCGCCCTTTCACGGCGGCGACAGGGGTTCGAATCCCCTAGGGGACGCCATTATTCGGGTGTGGATCGCCACCCTCAAAAAACCCGCCCCCGGCGGGTTTTTTGTTATCTGGAGTAGGCATCGACGGGGCCGAGCGATGCGGGTTTTCGTTTATGGGACGCTGCGCCGGGGCCAGGCGAATCACGGCCTGTTGCGACGCGCGCGGTTTCTGGGGCTGCACCGGACCGAGCCGGAGTTCCGAATGCTGGATCTCGGCCCGTATCCAGGTGTGACTCGCGGCGGGAAAACCGCGATCGCGGGTGAGGTCTTTGCTGTCGATCAGGCCCTTCTCGCCCGACTGGACCGCCTTGAGGACTACCCCCGAACCTATGACCGGACAGTCCTTGCGACGCCCTGGGGAAGCGCCTTCATTTACCTGTTCCGCTCGCCCACATCCGATCCACCACTGGTTGTTTCCGGTGACTGGCCCAGTTACCGGATAAAGCGCCCGTGACGGGCCTGGAAAATGGCACAATGCGCTGGACAAACGCGTTTACCGGGGCACAGCTACAAGGAGCAGTCGCGTCATGAGTGAATCCGCCTACGTCAGTCACGTTACCACCGAGACCTTCGGCGACGCGGTCATGGAAGCGTCGTTCCGGCAACCCGTTCTGGTGGATTTCTGGGCCGACTGGTGCGAGCCGTGCAAACAGTTGATGCCGGTTCTGGAGAAGCTTGCCGACGAGTTTCGCGGCGGTTTCCTGTTGGCCAAGGTCAACTGTGACGACGAACAGCAACTGGCTGCGCAGGTCGGTGTTCGCAGTCTGCCGACGGTGCTGCTGGTCAAGGACGGCCAGCTGGTTGATCAGTTCCAGGGCGTGCTGCCGGAGTCGCAGATCCGGCAATTCCTCGAACCGCATGTCAAGGCGCCCGAAGCCAGCCCCCGTGAACAGATCCAGGCCTTTCTGGAGCAGGGCGACTTTACGTCCGCGCTACCGCTGTTGGCGGACGAGTACAGGGCCAATCCGGAGGATACCGATACTGCGATCGATCTGGCTCGTGCCCTGTTTCATTCGGGCGATATCGAGCAGGCCGAGTCGGTGCTGGAACGCCTGCCAGATGCCGCTCGCCATGATGACCGGGTCAAGGGCATGCAGGCGCAGCGTGTGTTTGCCGAACGGGTCCAGGCGCTACCGGATGTCGCCGCACTGGAAGGGCGGCTGCAGGATGATGTCAGGGACCACGAGGCCCGCTATCAGCTCGCGCTGCATCTGGTCGTGCAGGGTTCCTATGAGGAAGCGATGGAACACCTGCTGCATCTGGTGCGGACTGCCGCGGACTGGAATGAAGGGCAGGCGCGTCAAACCCTGCTGGAGGTTTTCAACCTGCTGGGGCCGGAGCATCCGCTGGCGCGCCCCTACCGTCAGAAACTGTTTCAGCTCATGTACTGACCAGCTCACTGATGAGTTGCGGGATCGCCTTGCGGAAGCGGAAGAATCCGGCTCGGGCATGCGGCCAGCACAGGGAATCCCAGTCCCGCCTGAGCTGGCAGACGCGAAGGCCTGCCGCCTCAAGATCCCGAATCATGCCGCCGAATCGATCTCGCGCCGGACCGACCGGGATCCAGGGAATGATCAGTTGTTCCAGCTGCGCCCTTGCCGCCCATTCGAGAATACCCCTTGCGTCGATGTTTGCCGTTAGCTGTGTCGACGCGCAATTCCAGTTGCTGGCGGCCCGTTGCAGGGCGTCGGCCTGCGCCGCATTGGTGAATTGAAGCACGGCATCCGACACGGGCTCCGCGGATCGAGCGCTGGCACAGTGGCTGCCAGCCACCGCACGTACCTCCGGTATGCCGCTGAGGCTTTCCGGATGCAGATCCTCCTCGCTCAGGAACAAGCCGGTGCGAAGGCCCGGATCGGCGTTGTCGGGAGGTGATGGTAACGTCGGCGGGGGATGGTCAGGCAGGCCCGCGGGCGGTGGTGCATCGGTGGCCAGTTCGCGTGCCTGCGGTTGAAACCGTCGATCGGTAAATCGAGCGATGTTGTCAGCCCGTGCGAGGTAGGTCTTGCCCGGTGTCTGCCGTCCGGCAACCCAGCGCCAGGACAGCGTGTTCGAGGCCGGATCACCGTCGAGAAGATGGCGCAGGAAGAAATCCGCGCCCAGGCTCCAGGGCAGTTTCAGCGTGAACACCCAGATGCTGGCAAACCACATCCGGGCATGATTATGCAGGTAGCCCCTCGTCAGAAGTTCCCGCATCCAGGCGTCAAAGCACTCGATGCCGGTTTCGCCATTCTCGGCGTGTTGCAGCCGATCCCGCAGTTCGGGGCCCGCGGACAGCGCGTCGCGGCATTCCCTCAGATCAACCAGGTAGTCGTCCCAGACCTCGGGTCGCAGTTCCAGCCAGCCTTTCCAGTAGGTGCGCCAGAATACCTCCTGAATGAATTTCTCCGCTCGATCGGTTCCGTGGGCCCGCACCGCGGCCGCTACCAGCTCCTGCTCCAGCACAAGGCGATGCCGCACCCACGGCGAGAGGGCGGAAACATTGCCCCGTCGGTCCGGACCAAAATCATGGTTTCGACCGCGTCGGTAGGCGTCACCGGCCTGCGGTAGAAAGTCATCGAGTTGCTTGAGGGCTGCCTGCCGGTCTGGCTGCCATTCGGGGCTCAAGGGTAAGTTCCTCCCCAGGATTTGCGAAAATCAGGCGCGTTTTCGGGAACCGTGGATTTTTCACGCGCGGATGCGGGGATCAATCAGCCGGCCCTTCGAAAGCCCGTAAGCAGTCCGGCAAGCAATCCTCCGAACATGCCATACAGGTGCGCATCGACGATCACCGCATCACCCAACTCTGCTGTCAGCGATGCGGGAGCACCTTCCATCTGTTCCCAGACAAGCTTTGCAACAAGGAGTGCGACTGCGGCGAATCCCAACCAGTTGCGCCATAGCATGCCGCGGGCCGCGGCGGCGGCCCAGATGCCAGAGACCAAACCGGACAAACCGACATACCAGGGGATTTGTGGTGACAGAATTAGCAGCCCCAGGGAGACCGCCAGACCGCCGAGCACGGTCGCGAGCAGGAGGCTGGAAAGCGACAGGAATCGCCCAAGGACCAGGAGAACCGCGGCGAATCCGACCATATTGATCAACAAGTGAGCGCGGTCGAGATGAACCCAGTGAGCGGTCAGAAGACGCCACCATTGGCCTTCGAGAACCGCCAGACGCTGATACATGAGCCGGTCCGCGACGGTCTCCGGCAGCAGGATGACGACTACAGCGAGCGCCATGATTGTGCCGGCGGCGACCGTCGTTGCGAGCCAGGTATTCATCACGAAGCCACTGCCGTTTGGTGCTGGTGCATTGCCTTTCCTTGTCAGATCTGGCCCGATTCCCCCGGGGGGTTCACTGTCAGTTGCCACCATTCCTGCAAACCGTCCCGGCGTGAAGGTGCCGTGATTCGACGCTGGACGTATTATGCGGAGCGGTTGCCGTCGGATACAGCGCGCTCGGGGAAACACTTAATCCATCCATGCTTGCCTGAGGTCCGGCTGGCTCTGGCCCCTGGCCGTGTTGCCTGACCGGCCCGGTAGCGGCGGCTACCAAACCGGCACTGCGCCTTGCCAGATGAGGAAAACCGGTTTCGGACGCAGATGCAGGAAAGACTCAGTGTTGTCTAGACGCGCCGAACCCTTGTCGGGTCGTGGAACATCGACGAGTCACAGGGTTCAGAGGAGAAATAAGAAAATACCGGGCAACCGCTCATGGCTCGTGATCGAGTCACCGAGACAAACAGCACGATAGAGGAGAGAGGCTGATGATGGATCGCTACTGGAAGTGGATGGCCGTGGCGGCGACGGCGCTGGTGCTCACGGCAACTGCAAACGCTGAGGAGTCTGCGGCCGAACCGGCAATGCTGGACGATGACTGGCACATGGTTGCGTTTGCCGTGGCGGGTGACGAGGCGGATCGCGAGATGGTGCCGATCTTCTCCATTCGTGTGAATGAAGGGGGAAGCGCCGAGGGTATTGCGGCCTGTAACCGGTGGAATGCGGAAGCGGACTTCTTCGCCGATGGTCGGGTACGGTTCAAGGATTTTTCGCAAACCCGTTCCGTCTGCCGGTTCAATGACATCGTTGCCCGGACCATGGATGCCCGTTACACGGACCATCTGCGCAACAGGGATATGCATTACAAGGTCGTCGAAGATCAACTGATCCTTGAGTTCGATGATGGCGAACGCTGGACCTTCCAGGTCATCGAGCGCGACGCCACCGACCCGATGCCGAACTAGGCCCTGGATGACAGATCCGGTTCGCCATCTGTTGCTGGTGCTGGGTGACCAGCTGGACGCCGACAGCACGCTATTGCAGCAAGCGGACAGCCAACAGGATCGGGTCTGGATGGCAGAGGTGGCCCAGGAGGCCACCCATGTGTGGTCGCACAAGGCGCGCATCACACTGTTCCTGGCCGCGATGCGGCATTTCCGCGAGGCCATCGCCGCCCAGGGCTTTGCAGCCACTTATCACACGCTCGAATCACATCGAAAAACTCGTCTGGGAGAACTCCTTGATCAGGACCTGAAGCAGTTGCGCCCCGCAGCCGTGCATCTGGTGCTGCCGGGGGACTATCGCGTCTATCAGGAGATCAGGGAGGTCTGCGAAGCGGCCGGCGTGCCGCTTGAATTGCTGACCGATGCGCATTTCATCGATTCCCCCGAAGGTTTTGCCGACTGGGCCAGGGGCCGCAAGCAGTTGCGCCTGGAGTATTACTATCGCGTGCTCCGCCGCCGGACCGGCCTGTTGATGGAGCAGGACCAGCCGGCCGGTGACAAGTGGAATTTCGACGGTGATAACCGCAAGACTTTCGGTCGTGAGGGTCCGGGCATGCTGCCGGCGCCGCTGGCCTTTTCGCCGGACAGATCAACCAGTGAGGTGATGGCGCTGGTCGAGCAGCGCTTTGCCGATCATCCCGGCGATCTGGCCAGTTTCGATTGGCCCGTGACACGCGAGCAGGCGCTGGAGGCACTGGACGACTTCATCCGCCATCGCCTACCGGCCTTCGGTCCCTATCAGGACGCACTGTGGCAGGACGAACCCTGGCTCTATCACTCCCGGCTGTCCGCAGCGCTCAACCTCAAGCTCCTGTCACCGATGGAAGTCTGCCGTGCCGCCGAAGCAGCCTGGCGCGAGGGGCAGGCACCGCTGCAGTCGGTGGAAGGTTTCATTCGCCAGATTCTCGGCTGGCGCGAATACGTGCGCGGACTCTACTGGTACCGCATGCCGGATTACCTGGACGGCAATGCGCTGGCTGCGCCGCATGATTTACCGGCGTTCTACTGGACCGGCGAGACCGATATGCACTGCCTGGCGCAGGCCATTGGCCAGACGCTGGAGTATGGCTACGCCCATCATATTCAACGGCTGATGGTGACGGGCCTGTACGCCTTGCTGTTTGGTGTGCGGCCCAGGGCCGTGCATGAATGGTATCTGGCGGTGTACGTGGATGCGGTGGAGTGGGTTGAAGCGCCGAACACCATTGGCATGTCCCAGTTCGGTGATGGCGGTCTGATGGCCTCCAAGCCCTACTGCGCGACGGGCAAGTATATCCAGCGCATGAGCAATTACTGCGGCGATTGTCGCTATAGCCCGCAGCAACGGGTGGGCGACGAGGCCTGTCCGTTCACGACGCTGTACTGGGATTTCCTGCATCGGAACCGCGAACGCCTGGAACGGATCCCGCGCATGAACATGCAGTTGCGGAATCTGCAGCGCATCGACGAGGCGGAAATGCGCTCCATCACCGCCACTGCCCGTGAACATCGCAAGCGTGTCGGTTGAGGTAACGTCGCTCCATTCCTGTGGCCAAGGAAATCGATCGGCGGTTCTTTAAGGAAACACTGATTTATTCCCGCGTCTGCGCCCGAGACCGGTTTTGGTCATCTGGCAAGGCGCGGTGCCGGTTCGGTAGCCTTAGCTACCGGGCCGGTGGCGCAACGCCGCCAGGGGCCAAAACCGGCCGGGCCCTTCGGGTTGGGCCGCATTTTTCCCGACTGCTGCGTTGCGCTGCTTGACCGCAGAATGACTGCGGCGCGGCACAGCGCGCCTTGCCTCGGAAAAAATGCGGACTCCAACGCAGGC
>SKGQ01000095.1 GCA_007117515.1 Ectothiorhodospiraceae bacterium
CAGTCGAAAGAACGGCACACGAGCGCGGCGGCGTATGACGGCGCATGCTTGCCTCCGGTTGGGCCGCATTTTTCCCGACTGCTGCGTTGCGCTGCTTGACCGCAGAATGACTGCGGCGCGGCACAGCGCGCCTTGCCTCGGAAAAATGCGGACTCCAACGCAGGCGTGCGAATAAATCAGTGCTTCCCTAGACTTAGTCTAGGGGTTTAATGATCTTCTGCCGGCTTGCCGGCCTTCCGTCGTGGTGCATCCCATGTATCGAGTCTGGCTGAAGGCGCTTTTCACGCTGCACCGTGATGATCCGGATCTGGACCCCGACACCCGCGACGTGATCGAGGCCGCCGGCATGCTTAGCGTGTCGGAGTTTGATTTCCTCGAGATTGCCCACGTGGAATGGTTCGGCCGCATGCCGGATCGGAAACATGTCAACCGACTGTTCGCGCACCACATGCTGGGTGGAAAACCGCCTTTCTGGGTGCATCGCCTGGCGCGGGAAGTCATCCGTCTGTACGAATCCGGCACCCTTGATCGCAGCCGCTTTGGCGTGAACGCCCCACCCCCGCCAAACCTGCGTGACATTGGTATCGGCATTGGGCAAACCGCCCTGCTGCTTCTGATCGGCTATCTGATTTTCGTCTACATGATGGAATACACGGGTCCGTAGACAGGCACTCAATCCTGGCAACACAAGTCAACAGCTCCCCATGCCAGTGGTGTTGAGGTCTTTCGCAGCCGTGCGATGTGGCTCGCCCTTGGCCTGTTGGTCATCCTCCAGCTGGCCTTCAGCTATCTTCCCCTGATGCATACCCTCTTCGGTACGGCCGCCATCGGCGCTGACGATCGGGCTCGCATCCTGGTATTCGGCTTGGCCCTGTTCCTGGTGGTGGAATGCGAAAAGATGGTTTGCGCAGGTGGTTTCTTCGTTCGTGGCGCGCCAGGGGGTCTGCTGGAGGCAACATCTATGGCCTACCGTTTAGAACGTCGTGAAGAGATCGGCCAGGGTTTACAGAGGCTGGTTCGGAAGCGCCTCGACGCCGCAGGCGTCGCATTGGGCGAAGTAACGGCATCGGAACTGGCGGGTATCCACTCGGCGCGAAAGCGCTTCAAGGAAATTCGCGCCGCGCTACGCCTGTGCAGCAGCGTACTCGGCAGCAGGCAACTCAAAGCGGAGAACCGCCTGTACCGGGATCTTGCGCGGCGGCTCTCAAGGAATCGCGACGCTCAGGCGCTGGTGGAGGTCTGGGACGACTGTTTCGATGACCTTGAACCCGCGGTGCAATCCAAGCCCCTGGTTGGAGAGCTCGCTGCGAAATTGTGCCGGAGACGCGATGCCATCGCCGCCGGTGATGCAGGCGCCGTCGCCGGTGCAGCAGCCGTGCTGAACCAATTGCAGGATGCATATGCCCGCGTCGACGAATGGCCCCGTCCCGCCGGTGGCTTCATACTAATCGAGCCCGGACTCCGCAACACCTACGGGCAGGGTCGCGCAGGAATGCGGACGGCCTCGCGCATCGATACCGACGCTGCCATCCACGAATGGCGCAAACGAGTGAAAGATCTCTGGTATCAAAGCCAGCTACTGGAGCAGATCTGGCCGCCGGAAATGCGCATGCGCGCCAGGGCCCTGAAAACACTTTCGGATCTGCTCGGCACGGATCACGATCTCGCCGTGCTCCGCGAAACGCTTGTTGCCGAGCCCGATCTGTTGCCGGATCCGGAGGCGCGCGCAGCGCTGAGTCAAGCGCTTGGCTCCCGGCAGGCCCTCATCCGTCGCCGCGCATACACGCCGGGCGCCCTGCTTTACGCCGAAAAACCGAAAGCCTATTCGGGACGAATCCGTCAATATTGGTCGGTCTGGGGTGGACCTTCATGATGGTCTTGGTCCAGATCTTGAACATGACACCGTGCCCGCCCGGAACAGGACTTCATGAACGATAGGATGAAAGATTGACTTGCAAAGTGAGTGGCGCAAGTCAAAGCTGATGGAGAAGTAAACGGCGATCCACTTACGTGCCTTCGTCACCCTGGAAGCAGGTGCAGGCACACGGTTACTACCCCGCTATTTATGCCAGGAGGCGTGCCATGTCCACTGAAACCGTCGGCCATTCCGTACCGGATAGCGATCTCGCGTATCGCGTCGAGTCGATCAATATGGAGCAACCGTGGCGGTGGCTTGCGGCCGCCGCCAGGGACATGCGCCAGACCCCTCTGATCAGCATCGGCTACGGGCTCGTCTGGGTCGCGGTAAGCGTAATTCTGACGGCCGGTCTGATCGCGATGGATATGGCCTACTGGTTACTGCCACTGGCCGCGGGATTCATGTTCCTAGGACCATTGGTTGCAACCGGCACTTACGAGATCAGCAGAGGACTGGAGGGCGGACAACGCACGGACCTTGCGACGGCTTTCCTCGCCTGGCGGCGGAATGGTGTCCAGGTGGCGCTGATGGGCGTCGTGTTGATGATCTTCATGCTGGCATGGACGCGGCTGGCACTTCTTATGTTTGCGCTCTTTTTCGGCGTTAGCACACCTACGCCGGAGATCCTTGCCAGCGAGATTTTCTTCACCCTGCCGGGACTGGGGCTCCTGATAACCGGCACCGCCGTTGGCGCCCTGCTCGCCTTCGGCGCCTTCGCGATCAGCGTGATTTCGATACCCATGCTTCTGGACCGCAACGTCAGCGTGCTGGAGGCCATCGTCGCCAGTCTCTCGGCGGTGAACCACAACCTTTATCCAATGATCCTTTGGGGCTTGCTGCTGACCACCTTCACTGTTGCCGGTATCGCAACGCTGTACATCGGTCTTTCCGTCGTGATGCCACTGCTGGGCTTCGCCAGCTGGCATGCCTACCGCGATCTCATCAAATACGATGACGTTGCAGGGCCATCGGCAGAAGGCTGAGTCTCTCGGCCCATGTGACCGGAAGCCGCGAAAAACAGCATTTCCTCGACAATGCGCGGCCACGGGCGGCATCCTCAGGTCAGGATCTTGATGCCCCGTCGCCGCGCACGATCTCGATCAGCGCATTCAGCGCATCGGTGGCCGTGAAGATACCCAGAAACTGATCCTTCTCATCAAGAACGATCACACTGCCCACTTTCCGCTCGGACATCTTGTACGCCACTTCATCCAGCGGCTCAGAGGCCGACACGGTCAACGGCGCCGGTGCCATGATGTCACCGGCCCGAACCTGGAATTTGTCCGCATCTGGCAGGCCCAACACGATGCGCACGTCACGGTCACTGATCACACCGATCACGGAGCCCGCGCTGATCACCGGCAGGTGACGGATTCCATGATTCTCCATCAACTGTCGCAAATCCTCGATGACCATGTCCTCGGTGGCCGTAATCGGATCGGGGGTGGTGAACTCTTCCACCGGCATACGTATTGGTTTCATTACAGTCCTCCCATGACCGTGAAACGGGGCGGTGTTGCCCCAGCCCTCGTAATCAACCAGCCTTCGCTCCGTTCTTGCGGCAAGCACCAGGGGCTTCACGGCCTCATGCGCCGGATGAGCGTGGTAAGCATCCAGCGCTTCACGGGTCTCGAACTCGGAGTAGAGAACGATATCCGCCGAGTCCGGCGTATCGCTGAAGTCGATACCGACCTCGATGCCGATCAACCCGGGGATGACTCCCCGGAGGGATTCCAGGCGCGACTTGATCAACCGCGCATTCTCTCCCCTGCCCCTACCGTCGGCCGTTTCCTTCAACCGCCACATGACGATGTGTTTGATCATTAAGCCCTCGGTCTGAGTCAATCAGACAGATCGCTACCCGTCGGCGTGTCAGGTCACCCGAATCAGGTGCCGGTGTAACACCTCCTGGCCCAAGCTGTGTAAGCGCTCCATAAACTCCACCTACAGCTGATGCAGCTAGGCTTGTATCGTCTCGCGCCAGTTCCACGGCAGTAATGCGCAGATGTCTTCCTCGGTCTGGGCGCCCGGCAGGTTCTTTAAGACGTCGATCAGGTACGCGTAGGGCTCCAGGCCGTTGGCTTTGGCGGTCTCGATGACGGTGTAGATGGTCGCGCTGGCGTGGGCACCGCGCGGCGTGTGGCTGAATAACCAGTTCTTGCGCCCGACGACAAACGGGCGAATGGCGTTCTCCGCCGGGTTGTTGTCCAGCGGAATGCGGCCGTCCTCCAGGAACACGGTCAGCCGCGGCCATTGGCCCTGCAGATAGTGCAGGGCTTTGCCGATAGCGGTTTTTGGTGGCACCTGGGCAATGGACTTCCGCAGCCACTGTTCCAGTGTCTCGATGAGCGGCCGGCTCTCGGCATCGCGCAATGACTGGCGCTCGGTCGCCGAGAGCCCCTGAGCCTTCTTCTCCACGCGGTAGAGCTTGGCGATCAGGCTCAGTACCCAGTCCGCCTTGCCCACCTTGCCCTTGGGTTGCACCTTCTGTGCCTCGACGAACTTGCGCCGCGCATGCGACCAGCAGCCGGCATGGGTGATGCCGTTCTCCCGCACGACTCTGGCGTACCCCTCGTAGCCGTCGCTGAGCAGGATGCCGCCATAGTCACCGAGCAGGCGTTGTGGCACCTGCCCGGAACGGCTGGCGTCATAGTCGAACAGCACCACCTGCTTCCCTGGCGGACCACCACGGCTCACCCACATGTAGGAGGTACTCGAGGCCGCGCGCCCCGGTTCGGTATTCACCTGCACGGTGGTCTCGTCCATGTGAATGAGTGCGCCGCGTCGCAGGTGGGCTCGCATGGTCTCGGTGAGCGGGCTGAGCAGCTCACTCATCTGCACCATCCAGCGGGCCAGCGTATTGCGCGGCAGATCGAGACCCAGACGCTTGAATATCTGCTCCTGGCGGTAGAGCGGCAAGGCATCCTGATACTTGGCAATCGCCACATAGCCGAGCAGTGCAGGACTGGCGTTGCTCTTTGGCAATGGCTGGGGCGGCATCGGCGCGGTTGCCACATGCTCCTCGCAGGCCGTGCAGGCATACTTGCGGCGCAGATGGCGGATGACCCGCACCTGAGCAGGGATGATGTCGAGCTGTTCACTGACCTCTTCGCCAATGAGCTTCAGCGCAGCACCGTCGGTTGGGCAGGTGCGCTCGCCTTCAACAACGTCGTGAATGACCTCGACGCGGGGCAGTTCCGGCGGCAGCGCTGCACGTCCACCGCGCGGGCGGGGCTTGCGCGCTGCGGCGGCCGTCTCGGAATCAGCATCGGGGCCGGCCTCTTCGCCATCCACCAGCACCTCAGCCTCATCGAAGAACAGATCCCGCTGCTCAATGCGGTACTTCTCGGTGGAGGGGCCGAAACGCTTTTCGATCAACAGCCGCAACTGCTCGAACAGCGACTGCTTCTCGGCGTTCCAGCGTGCTTCCTTCTCCACCATTAGCGCCTGCAGGCGTGCGTTCTCTGCCTGCTGCTCACGGCGCATTTGCTGCAGTTCGGAAACAGTCTGGAACGTGTTGGGATTGGCGGCTTTCATGCTGCCAATTGTATCAAAAGCCGCCCGCGAGGGACACGAAACTATTAGCCAACCGATTGAAAATGCAATGCTTCGTGCGGCTGCATCAGGGCGATGTCGTAGCCGTCGAGCAGCCAATTCAATTCCTGTCCTTTGATGTGCAGGACATCGCCTTCCAGGCGATCCGGCCACTTGAAGCGCTCGCGCTCCAGGCGCTTGTACCAGAGCACGAAGCCGTTGCGCTCCCAGAAGAGAATCTACACCTTGTCGCGTTGGCGGTTGCAGAACACGAACACCGCTTCGTCGAATGGATTCAGCTCCATCGCCTCCTGCACCAGTAGCGAGAGCCCGTCGATGGATTTGCGCATATCCACCGGCTCCCGGCAGAGAAACACCTGCAGCTTGGCATCCGGCCGAATCATGACACCACCGCCACGGCGATAAAGCGCAGCGGCCGGTGGCGCTCCGGAATCGCAATGCCTTGGGCCACCAGCTCCTGTTCCCAATCCAGAAGATCGGCGAGCCGCAACCCCTGGCCCTGCGCATAGCCACTCAGCGATTGGCCCGTGACGTGGGCGTGATACAAATGACCGAGTTTCCTGGCCTGCGCCGGTGACAACCACATCGCGCATCTCTCCCGTTCGATACGATGCGCAGAGTCTCGCCAGTTCCAGAAGTCAGCGGAAGATGGGGTTTATGGAGCGCTTACCTTTTTCGACGGCACCGTAACGCCCGCCGTCCAAGTCAGACGCCAATATCCTCGTTCCAGAGTTCGGGGTGCGCTTGGATAAACGACTGCATCATCTCGATACAGCGTGAGTCGTGGAGCACGTCCACCCTCACGCCACGGCTCCGCAGAAGCTCCTCCTCGCCGCGATAAGTGGTGTTCTCGCCAATCACAACGTGAGAGATGCCGTACAGCAATATCGCACCCGAGCACATCGCGCATGGGACAACGTCGTATAAAGGATGCTCCGGGTATAGAGCGCAGCCGGAAGCCGACCGGCGTTTTCCAATGCGTCCATCTCGGCGTGCAGGATGGCACTGCCACGTTGCACAGGG
>SKGQ01000125.1 GCA_007117515.1 Ectothiorhodospiraceae bacterium
ATCGCAAGCGATAGGACGTAGACATGGAATATCGGCCACTCGGAACCAGCGGCATCGACGTCAGCGCCCTCTGTCTGGGCACCATGACCTGGGGTGAACAGAACTCCGAGGCGGAAGCCCATGAACAACTTGACTACGCGGTCGCCCAGGGCATCAATTTCATCGACGCGGCTGAGATGTACCCGGTGCCGCCGCGCAAGGAGACCCAGGGCCTTACCGAACAATACATCGGTAGCTGGCTGCGCGGCCGCAAGGACCGGGACAAGCTGGTCATTGCAACCAAGATCGCCGGCCCGGGCCTGGACACCGTGCGCAATGGCGACAGCCGCTTCACACCTGCGCAATTGCGCGAGGCGATCGACGCCAGCCTGCAACGCATGCAAACGGATTACATCGATCTGTACCAGCTGCACTGGCCAGCCCGCAACGCCAACTACTTCGGCAAGCTGGGCTATCAGCCGGGCGACGCCGGTCTGATGACGCCGATGGAGGATACGCTGGGCGAACTGAACGAACTGGTGCGGGAAGGCAAGATACTGAATATCGGTCTGTCCAACGAAACCGCCTGGGGCGTGATGCGCTTTCTGCATCTGGCCGAACAGCACGGCTGGCCGCGCGTGCAGTCGGTGCAGAACCCTTACAATCTCCTGAACCGCAGCTATGAAGTGGGTCTGGCCGAGGTCAGCCATCGCGAACGTTGCGGGCTGCTGGCCTACTCGCCACTCGGCTTCGGCGTGCTGAGCGGCAAGTATCTCGGAGGGCGACAACCGGAAAACGCGCGGCTGACCCTGTACACGCGGTTCCAGCGCTATCTGAACGAGGCCGGCATCAAGGCCACGGAGGCCTATGTGAAACTGGCGCGTGACGCCGGACTGGATCCGGCGCAGATGGCGCTGGCCTTCGTGAACTCACGCCCGTTCCTGACCAGCAACATCATCGGCGCCACGTCGATGGACCAATTGCGCAGCAATATCGACAGCGCCTCGCTGACACTGTCGCCGGACATCCTCGAAGCGATTGATGCGATCCACGCCCAGCGCAGTAACCCCTGCCCCTGATTCAGGCCCTGCCGGTTGTGCCCCGGTCAACCCCGGGCTTGTCGGAAGTCGGCTACCGCTCTATACATGAAGGAGTGGAATCGGCGACGGCGGAGGCAACAGATGGTCAGAAGACACGAACCGGTGGTCGGTGCCTGGTTCCGCACCAGTGATGGCGCCAGTTTCGAGGTTGTCGCCTCGGATCCGGACGATGCAACCGTGGAGATCCAGTATTCCGACGGCGCCATCGAGGAACTGGACATGGAAACCTGGCTGGAGTTGGACCTGGAATCCGGTGCGCCGTTGAACGATGTACTGGACTCGCTGGACGTGGACGACGACGAAGGCGGCATGAATGGAAACCCGCTGGACCGGCTGGACCTGGACCGCTAGCAGGACGCCTTGTCAGGGACCGAAACCCGATTACGGGCCCGGCAGGACTCCGGCGCCTTCCTGCCGGTTAAAGTGCAAGATAGATTGCCGTTGCGACGCCCATGGCGAGCGCCACGAATCCGATAATCTGCCAGCGCCCAGGCCGCCGGTCGAGTTTTCGCATTTCCTCGGCGGCGGCCTCCGAACTGGCGACCACCGCCTCCTCGACAACCACGTCAACGGCTTCCCGCACCACGCTGCGCACGGCATCCCTGGCCTCCGAGCGGGCCAGCTGACGGATCCATTCATCCATCGCGTTCTTCAGCACCGGCACCGCATGCTCCTGGAGCATGGCCAACATTTGCTGTCGGCAGGCATCCGTACGCAGCAGATCCGGCAGTGCATCACGGATTTGCCGCTCAACGGTTGCCGGATCGCCACCTGCCTCGGAACTTGAGACAGCGGGTTCGTGCATGCTGACGTAGGTGCTTGCAACCTCGCGTGCCACCTCTCGGGACACATCGGTGGCTGCGACCCGGGCAGCTTCTTCCGCCGCCAGCAGAAGCGTCTCGCGGGCCGCCTGCTCGTCTGGCTCATCGCTCGTCGGCGGCGTCGCAAGCTCGATCAGTTCGGTCCGCAATTCGACCGCGGCCTCGGCAACGGCATCCCGGACCAGCGCCTCAAGCTCGCTTTTCAGCTGGTCCGGATCGCCGGGCGGCGAGCCATCGGGCTCCTCCTCTGTCGGCAACGAGAAATCCACCTCGGGTAGCGTCTCATCCCGTTGCTGCATCGGCGCCATCGGCTCGGGCTGGATGGCAGGCGCGGCACTGCTCCGATGGCTGCCCACGGTTTCCAGCAGCTCGCGCAGGGCGTCTTCGGAGACCGGTTTGACCAGAAAGCCGGATATGCCGCTACGTATTGCCCGGGCCCGATCCTCCGGTGAATTCCGCGAGGTGTACATCACCAGCGGCAGGCCATCCGCCTCGGGCAATGCAGACAGGGCGCTGGCGACCTCGAAGCCGTCCATGTCCGGCATCATGTAACCCAGAAACACCACATCCGGCAGATCACCCTGCACCGCGGACACAGCCTCTGCACCGGAGTCGGCAGTCTCCACATCGATGCCCTGGCGCAACAGCAATCGGGTGAGCGCAACACGCGCCAGCCGCGAATCATCCACCACCAGGGCCTTTCTGACGTTCATGCTGCCTCATGCAAGCGGACTCAGGGAGGCGCTGACTTTTTCCCACGCCTGCTTTGGAGTCCACGTTTTTCCGAGGCAAGGCGGGCCGCGCAACGCCACAGTCATTCTGCGGTCAAGCAGCGCAACGCAGCAATCGGGAAAAATGCGACCCAAGTCGAAGACCCCGGCCGGTCTTGTTCATCTGGCAGGGCGCGGGAATCATTCAGCGCCTCCCTGAGTCAAAATGCTCCACCGCCTGCCGGGTGTAAAGCAAACGCTGATCCGAACGCGCCTTTGGGGTGAAGACCCCGCCGTGTCCCATCCTGATGTATGGTGCAGAAAACACGGCACATCGGAGATCGGCATGCACACGGAAAAGGTGTTCTTCGGCTTCTTCATCCTGCTCGCCCTGACGCTGAACTTCGGCTTCTTTCTCGGTGAGATCGATAACCCGGATCATCACAATGTCTACGAGTTGTTCGCGGCGCTTTTCGTCAGCCTTGTTGCCACCGTGCTTAAACTCGGCGAGCGCAGCCAGATCGGCGCGCTGCTTCTGGCCGCCAGCCTGGTCGCGGACTTGCAGTTGATTGCCGCCGCGACGGTCTGGGCGGTGGCCGTGCACGTGACGGATGTCGGACTGAGTCCGATGGTGATGGCAAGCGTCGTTTCGCTATCCGGCGGGGCTCTGCTGGCGAACGTTGTCTCCGCCGTGCTGGTCACCGTGGAGACGGCGACGCTGAGCCGGTAAACGATCGCCCATGCCCCTCCCCTCCCGTCCCAAGCGGAACCCCGTGATCGCAGTCGTTCTGCGCCGCATGCGTACGCCGCTGCTGGTGCTGCTGACAGCCTACGCGTTGGCAGTGCTTGGCTTCAGCCTGATTCCCGGTCAGGACGACCAGGGCGAAACCTGGCGCATGAGCATTTTCCACGCGTTCTACGTGGTCAGCTACACCGGCAGCACTATCGGTTTCGGCGAGGTTCCCTACGCCTTCACCGAGGCACAGCGACTGTGGGCCATCGTCAGCATCTATATGACGGTCATTGCCTGGCTGTATGCGGTAGGCGCACTGATCTCGACGCTTCGCGACCCGGCCTTCCATGCGGCCCTGGAAAACGTGCGCCTGCGCCACAGCATCGCGCGCCTGAACGAGCCGTTCCATATGGTCTGCGGCTACGGCGATACCGGTGCATTGCTGGTGCGCGCCATCACCCAGCGCGGTGGCCGGGCAGTCGTGGTGGAGGCCGATGTTGAAAGGATTCAGGCCCTGAACATGCGCGAACACGTGCCGCATGTGCCAGCCATGCATCTGGATGCGCGCAACCCTGAGCACCTGGTCATAGCAGGGCTCAGAAACCGCTGGTGCACAAGTGTGCTGGCGGTTACCGACGACGACCGAACCAACCTGAAAATCTCGCTTGCGGCCAAACTGCTGCATCCCGGGAGTCATGTCATTTGCCGCGCCGAAAGTAGCGACACGGCAGAAAACATGGCCTCTTTCGGTACCGATCATATCGTCAATGGCTATGATCATTTCGCTTTCCGCCTGCTGCTCGCAATTCGCTCGCCGGACCTGCATCGGGTCTACGACTGGCTGACCGGCATTCCCAATACCGAGTTGCCGGAACGCCCACGACCACCGGACGGGCGCTGGATTATCTGCGGCTACGGTCCGCTGGGAGAGGCGGTGAGCAGACGACTGCAAAGCCACGGCATCGAAGTCACGGTCGTTGACGCGACGGTGGACAAGCTGCCGGACGGCGTGCGCCAGGTGACCGGCAGTGGCACGCGGGCGGAGCACCTGCATCAGGCCGGGATCGCACAGGCCGATGCGCTGCTCGCCTGCACCGGCGATGATGCCGACAACCTGTCCACGGTAATGACCGCCCGCCAGCTGCGCCCTGACCTGTATATCTCCGCCCGACAGAACGCGCTGCGCAACAAACCGTTATTCGAGGCAGCGGAAACGGACCTGACGGTTGAGCCCAGCTATATCGTCTCCAGCCAGGTGCTGGCGATCCTCAACGCATCGCTGCTCAACAGCTTTCTGGAAAAGGCCGAGGACTGCGACGCCACCTGGCATCGCGCACTGGCGGAGCAGATCCAGGAGCTCGCCGATGGCAGGATTCCGGTAACCTGGACGCTGCGCGTGAGCCGCAAGCGGACGCCCGTACTGGTGGATTGCCTGGAGGCCGGCAAGCAGGTCTCGCTGCAGGACCTGATGCGCAATCCAGCCAATCGGGATGCCTCGCTGGATTGCCTGCCACTGCTGCTGCTAAGGGGTGACGACACCCTGCTGCGGCCAGCGACGGACACAAGCCTGCAAACCGGCGACAACCTGTTATTCTGTGGAACCCCACGCAGCGAAAACAGCATGTGGCGATCGCTACGCAATCCCGATCTGCTGGATTTCCTGCGGACCGGTAATCACCGTCCCGGAGGCTGGGTCTGGCGGCAACTGCGTGAATGGCGGTCAAGCCGCAATGCGGCACAAAAAGAAGGGTAACCCAAGCGCCGGGCTACCCTGAGGGGTCTCGCGACAATCCATGGCAACCCCCACCACGGACCGCGCGACTGGAGCACGTAGGGAGACACTGATTTATTCCCGCGTCTGCGCCCGAAACCGGTTCTGGTCATCTGGCAAGGCGCGGTGTCAGTGTTCCCCGAAGTCAGATCGCGGTTCCGGCCTGCTCTGCGGAATCGAGCCAATCCTGCGCATATTGACTGCCATTCTCCGCCGCCCGATAAAACCAGCGAACGGCCTGCGCATAATCGACCTCGACGCCACGACCCTCGGCGTACATGACGCCAAGGTTGTGCTGGGCATCGGCATGACCCTGCTCGGCGGCTTCCCGCAACCAGCGTACAGCCAACGCCTCGTCACGCACCACGCCCTGGCCGGTGGCGTGCAGAAAACCGAGGGCATGCTGGGCTTCGGCCAGGCCACGCATGGCCGCCTGACGATAAAATCTGGATGCCGCTTTCACATCCATCACCACACCGTCACCCATCTCGTAGCGCCGACCGATTTGGTAGGCGGCAATCGCAAGATCGAGCGCGTTTGACATGATCTTTTCTCCTGGGGTTCACGTCTTCTGCAGAAACATTAAGCAGGGAACGTGCCAGAACAACAAACCGCTTCGATTCAACAACTTCTGATCTTCCCGCGCCACCTTTCTGACACCTCGCGGCAGGCCTGATGCTCGTCATGTGTCACGAATGGTCACCTTTCGATGCAAATCGGCACACGTTAAGGAAGCACTGATTTATTCGCACGTTTGCGTTGGAGTCGTGCAACGGTTCACGTTGACGTCCTGCACTCTCTTAGTCTAGAGAGGTGGGGTCGGTTTTCCAGAATGTCCGGGAACACCGGCCTTATCCAGGCGCCAACAAACCGACACCTGCGGGGCATCCGCCCGCGCACTCAGGAGAAGCCGCATCCGAGACTATCTGGCCCTGTTCCTTGACCGGCGGCTTGGCATCATTTTCGTGCTCGGCTTTGCCAGCGGCTTCCCATGGGCGCTGATTGGCTCGACGTTGTCCGCCTGGTTGTTCGACGCCGGGCTCACCCGCACCGCAATCGGCGCGCTGGGCAGCATTACGATGCTTTATGCGCTGAATTTCCTCTGGGCGCCGTTGCTCGATCGCGTCCGCCTGCCGGCGCTCCATCGCCTGGGCCAGCGCCGCGCATGGATCGTGCTGATGCAGGCCGGCCTGCTCGTCGCCACGCTGCTGCTGTCGCTGACGGATCCGCGGGTGTCCGTGTTCTGGATCGCCGCCGCCGGTCTGCTGCTTGCCTGCGCATCCTCGACCCAGGACGTGGCCATCGACGCCTATCGGATCGAGATCATCAGGGTGGAAGAATCCCACCGCCTGACCGCCGCCTCGGCCATGACCACGGCAGGCTGGTGGACGGGTTTCGGGCTGCCCGGCGGCCTAGCCCTGGTATTGGCCGACCTGCCCGGCTGGGAGTGGAGCCATGTCTATCAGACGCTGGCGCTGATCGTGGTGGGGCTGATTCTGTTCACGCTCTGGATCCCTGAACCGGAATCGAACCGGGACATCGAGCAACGCAAGGACGAGACGCGCATGCGCGAGGCGCTGGGCCCGACCCCGGCGGGCCAGCGCACCGCCTGGCTTCTGGTTACGGCACTTCAGCCCATTGCCGAATTCATTCGCCGCAACGGCCTGTCGCTGGCGCTGGCGATTCTCGGTTTCATTGTGCTGTTCAAGATCGGCGAAGCGTTCATGGGACGCATGGCCATCGTCTTCTACCGCGAGATCGGTTTCAGCAACACCGATGTGGGCATGGTTTCCAAGTTCATGGGCTGGGGCACGATGCTCGTATTCACGCTCCTCGGCGGTCTGCTGAACGTGCGCTTCGGCATTTTCCGCGGCCTGCTGATCGGCGGCATCGCCATGGCCTCGACCAACCTGCTGTTTGCGCTGCTCGCCCTGACCGGGCCGCAGATGTGGCTTTTCGTGGTTGCGGTGATTGCCGACAATTTCACCACCGCATTGTCGACGGTGACCTTCGTCGCCTTCATCTCCTATCTCACCAGCCGGGTGTATACCGCCAGTCAGTACGCACTGATGGCGTCACTGGGCAATCTGAGCCGAACCACACTGGCCGCCGGCAGCGGCATGATGGTGGACGGCCTGGGCGGCAACTGGGCTCTGTTCTTCGTGCTGACCACGATCATGGTGCTGCCCAGCCTGATTCTGCTGCTGTGGATCCGGCGCGCCCTCACCGAACGACTCGGAGACGTTTTCGGCCGGGCCCGGGTGGTCGCGAAACAGCAGTCACCCTGACTCACCCGGCTTCAATCGCGGGGCTTCATCTCCGGGTTTGTCCGGGTATTTCGGCGCCGAAACCAGGCCTTCTCTGCTTCCACCAGCAGCAGCACGCTGAAACCGGCCAGCAGCATGAACCCCCAGGCTTCGGCCGGCAACGGCGTCGTACCGAACAGGGTCTGCATGGGCGGGGCGTAGGTGAACAGGAGCTGCAGCAGCAGGATGCCGGTGATCGCCCCGGGCACCCACGGGTTGCTCACCAGAGCGCCACGTTGCCAGGCCGGATCTGCCAGATAGCGGGCACTCAGCAGATAGAACGCCTGACAGACCACCAGGGTATTGACCGCTGCCGTGCGCGCCATCGCGACATCATCGCCCCCCGGATGCAGCAGGTGGAACATGGTGAAGGTGGACACCACCAGGAGGCCGGAAACGAACGCCACCCGCCACAACAAGAAACGCGACAGGATCGGCTCCGTGGGTGGCCGGGGTGGACGCTGCATGACTCCGGATTCGGTGGGCTCGAAGGCCAGCGCCAGGCCCAGCGTTACCGCCGTCACCATATTCACCCAGAGGATCTGCACCGGGGTAATGGGCAGCACCATGCCGGCCAGCACCGCAACGATAATGACCCCGGCCTGCCCGCCATTGGTCGGCAACAGGAACAGCAGCGCCTTGCGCAGATTGTCGTAGACCGTGCGGCCTTCCTCGACGGCGCGTGCGATGGAGGCGAAATTGTCGTCGGCCAGCACCATCTCACTGGCCTCCTTGGACACCTCGGTTCCTTTCATGCCCATGGCCACGCCGACGTCCGCGCGCTTCAGCGCCGGCGCGTCGTTGACGCCATCACCGGTCATGGCGACCACCTCGCCGCTCGCCTGCAGAGCCTTCACCAGACGCAGCTTGTGCTCCGGACTGGCGCGGGCGAATACATCCGTCTCTGAAACCAGCTGACGCAGCTCCTCATCATCCAGCGCTTCCACATCCCGCCCGATACTGACGCGTTCGCCATCACCGATGCCGAGCTCGGCGCCGATGGCGCGGGCGGTCAGGGCATGATCTCCGGTAATCATCTTCACCCGGATACCCGCCTGCTGGCACAGCGCAACGGCACTTATCGCTTCGTCCCGGGGCGGGTCGATGATGCCGACCATCCCGAGAAGGGTCAGGCCCTGTTCCACGTCGTCGAACTGCAGGCGGGACTGGTTGGCGTCCACCTCGCGGACGGCGATCGCCAACACGCGCTGGCCATCCGCCGCCATGTCGTCCATGCGTTGCTGCCAGTCCTGCTGCCGCAAGTCCCTGCGTTCCTCGTCGTGCAGCTCGTGACTGCACATCTCGAGGATGCGCTCGGGAGCGCCCTTGACGCTGATCCAGGCCCGCCCCGCATGATCGTGGTTGAGGCTGGCCATGAAGCGATGCTCGGACTCGAAGGGGATCGCGTCGAGCCGAGGCCGCTCGCGGTGCAGTTCGGCCGGATCCAGATCCGCCTTCATTCCCAGGGTCAGCAGGGCACCTTCGGTGGGGTCACCATGCAGAACCCACTCGCCGTCTCGCTGTTCCAGCGTAGAGTCGTTACACAGCACGCTGGCTGTCAGCAATTGCTGCAATGAGGGCGTCAACTCGCCTTCGAATTCACCGTCCGGGGCATAACCGACACCGCTAATGTGGCAATCGGCATCCGCGGTCATAAGACGGCGTGCTGTCATCTCGTTGCGGGTCAGCGTTCCGGTCTTGTCGGAGAAGATCACGGTCACCGCGCCCAGCGTCTCCACCGCTGGCAGGCGACGGATGATGGCGCGCCGGCCCGCCATCCGCTGCACACCGATGGCCAGCGTGATGGTCATCAGGGCGGGCAGACCCTCGGGAATCGCTGCTACCGCCAGGCCGACGGCGGCGAGGAACAGCTCGCCAAGGGCATACTCGCGAAAGAACCAACCAAACAGGAACGTGAGCGCGGCAAGCACCAGGATCGCCACGGCAAGTAGCCTGCCGAACGTGTCGATCTGGCGCAGCAGCGGCGTGGTCAGGGTTTCCACGTCAGCGAGCATGCCGCTGATGCGGCCGATTTCGGTCTGCTCGCCGGTGGTCGTCACCACACCAGTTGCCTGACCGTAACGCACCAGCGTGCTGGAGAACGCCATACACAGGCGATCACCAACCCCGGCATCACTCGCCACCGCATCCTGGTTCTTGTCCACGGGCACGGACTCGCCAGTGAGTACGGCCTCATCAACCCGTAGATCGCGCACCCGCAGAAGGCGCAGGTCGGCCGGCACGCGGTCGCCGGACTGAAGCTGAACAATATCGCCAGGCACCAGCTGTTCCGCCGGAATCTCCCGACGGTGGCCGTCGCGTAACACGAGCGCCTTTGGCGAGAGCATGTCACGGATAGCGTCCAGCGCCCGTTCCGCCTTGCCCTCCTGGACCATGCCGATTACAGCATTGATGATCACGACACCGAGAATGACCGCAGTATCCAGCCAGTGGCCGAGCAATGCAGTGACTACGGCAGCGCCGATCAGAACGTAAATCAGGACATTGTGAAACTGCGCCAGAAACCGGCCGAGGGGACCGCGTGACCGGGCAGGCTTGAGCCGGTTCTCGCCGTGGGTTCGCAGCCGCTCGGCAGCCTCCTCTTTACTCAGGCCCCGGGGCGATGCCGCCAGCGCACTGAGAACGGCGTCGCCCTCCTGGGCATGGAAATCCGTTTGCACGCTGTCACTCTTCACCGCCGGTTTCGACTGCGCCATTGACTTTCATTCCCTCCGAACTGTTCATGATGGGTTGTTGATGCAACGCAACAAACTGTAACAATCGGGATACAGGCCTGCATCTTCATTCTCGCGAACCGCTGGGCGATTGAAGCCTCTGCACGAGAAAGTCTGTTTTCACCGGGGGCGCCAGCGACATCAAAGTAAAACAGACCGGGATTTCACGGATACACAATCGGTAATGCCTGACGCAGAATGCCGGCCATGCAGGAAGGCGCCTCAAGGAAACGCTGACCCATTCCCGCGTCTGCGCCCGAGACCGGTTTTGATCATCTGGCAAGGCGCGGTGCCGGTTCGGTAGCCAGAGCTACCGGGCCGGTGGCGCAACGCCGTCAGGGGCCAAAAGCGGCCGGGCCTCAGGCAAGCATGCACCGCCTCACTCTGCCGCGGGAATAGATCAGTGTTTCCTTAAAAGCATACAATCGCGCCCCGACCACTCTCCAATGCCACAGGATCATTCAGCAATGACGGAATCCAGACATCAGCGCCTGCTCATTCTCGGCTCGGGTCCGGCAGGTTACACAGCCGCCGTCTATGCGGCGCGCGCCAATCTCGAACCGGTTCTGGTAACCGGCCTGCAAATGGGCGGACAGCTCACCACAACCACCGATGTGGATAACTGGCCCGGTGACGTCGAGGGCCTTCAGGGGCCGGCGCTGATGGACCGTATGAAGGCCCATGCCGAACGCTTCGGCACAGAGGTTCTGTTCGATCACATCCATACGGTCAAACTGGGCCAACGGCCTTTCGTGCTTGAGGGCGATGCCGGCACTTACACCTGCGACGCGCTGATCATCGCCACCGGTGCCAGCGCCCGGTATCTGGGTCTGCCCTCCGAAGAGGCCTTCATGGGCAAGGGCGTCAGCGCCTGCGCGACCTGCGACGGTTTCTTTTACAAGGGCCAGCACGTGGCTGTCGTCGGTGGCGGCAACACCGCCGTCGAGGAAGCGCTCTACCTGTCCAACATCGCCGACCACGTCACCCTGGTCCACCGTCGGGATACCCTGCGCTCGGAAAAGATCCTGCAGGACAAGCTGTTCGAGAAACGCGATGCCGGCAAGGTAACGACGCTGTGGAACCACACGCTGGATGAAGTCCTGGGTGACGACTCCGGGGTCACCGGCATGCGCCTGGCGCCGACAGACGGCGGCGAGAAAAGGGATATCGACGTTGCCGGGGTATTCATTGCCATCGGCCACACGCCGAACACCGACATCTTCAAGGATCAGGTCGACATGGACGGCGGCTACATCAAGGTCCAGAGCGGGCTGCACGGCAACGCTACGGCAACCAGCGTTCCCGGCGTGTTCGCCGCTGGCGACGTCATGGATCACGTCTACCGCCAGGCCATCACCTCGGCCGGCGCGGGCTGCATGGCAGCACTGGACGCGGAGCGGTATCTGGATCAGTTGGAAGATTAGTTTTCAGTGATTCAGGTTTCAGTGTTCAGGGTTGCCCGCCTCTGAACACTGAAAGCTTTCGCTCCTTTTCCCCTGTTTCACAAGGGTATTGCGCACTCTTCACTTGAGATTTCGGCGGACAAACATAATAATTTATGGATGAAACTGTTCTCGCCCTGACATGCTAATGCTGTGTCGGGACATTCTGGGAGGATACCGCGGCAAAACCGTGGTAATCCGAACGAAACCGAGAGGTTTAGACGCACATACAATGATGGGAACAAGCCCACTGAATCCGCAGTACGTAAAACGTCCGCCGGAACAACAGCGTCAGGTTAATCAGGAATCCGCCCACCTCGCCCTGTATTTCTACGAAAGTTGCGATACCTGCATTCGCATCATTCGCCTGATCGAGCGCCTCTGCCTGCGCGTGGAACTCCGCAACATTCGCAATGTTCCGGCATTCCGCGATCATTTGCTTCACGGCACGGGCCGTCAGGATGTGCCATGCCTGATTGTTCAGGAACAGGGTGAGGAGCCGCGCTGGATTTGCGAGGCGGACGAAATCATCGCCTATCTCGAGAAGCGCTTCACCTGATCGGGTGCTGGTAGTCAACCGTTAACGGTGCGTGGTCCGAAAAGCGCTCGTCGGTATAGACCGCCGAGCGCTGCAGCGTCTCCGCCAGCGCGGGCGTGACGATCTGATAGTCGATGCGCCACCCGGTATTGTTCGCCCAGGCCTGACCGCGGTTTGACCACCAGGTGTACTGCTCTTTCTCCGGATAAAGCTGGCGAAAACTGTCAACCCAACCCAGCTCGTTTAAGACGCGCTCCATCCAGGCGCGCTCCTCGGGCAGGAAGCCGGAATTTTTCTGGTTGCCTCGCCAATTGCGGATATCAATGCGCCGGTGCGCAATATTCCAGTCACCGCAGATAATATAATGCCGCCCGCTCGCTCCCCAGTCGCGCATCTGCTCGAAAAAGCGATCCATGACCCGGTATTTGACCTGCTGCCGCATATCCGCCGATGACCCGGACGGCATATACAGAGAAACGACTGAGAGGTTTCCGAAGCGGGCTTCGATGCAGCGCCCTTCGGCATCGAACTGGTCCCAGCCCAGCCCGTTGATGACCTCGTCCGGCCGATGTGCAGCGTAGAGGCCGACACCGCTATAACCTTTTTTCTCGGCCGAGTGGTAATAGCAGTGGTAGCCCGGCGGATAGAAGGTTTCGTCGAGTTGATCTTCCATCGCCTTGATTTCCTGCAGGCAGACCACGTCGGCATCCTGCTTCTGCAGCCAGTCGAAAAAGCCCTTCCGGGCGGCGGCTCGTATGCCATTGCAGTTCAGACTGATCACACGCATGGACTGATTCCTCGAAACGCAGCGGCGAACCCTACCGCGACCGCGCTCACTTGAAAACCGCCCGGACATGCGAAGAAACCCCCGTTTCCCTATACTCTCGCGACCGAAGGAAACGCTGACCAGCTGAACAAAACCGATCGAGGGGAAAAACCCGAGATCGAATCGGCGTTTCCCTGCATCGGGGTTCCAAACCGGGCCTCGACAGTCAACCGTGCCGGGGCCACAAGCCCGGGCGCGCATGTGGTGCCATACAGGGAGGACACATGGAGAAGCAGATCCGTTACCCCGAAAACGGGCAGAAAATCACGGTCGAGAACGGCAAGCTCAACGTGCCGGACAACCCCATTATCGGTTATGTCGAAGGCGATGGTATCGGCCCCGACATTACCCGTGCGTCCATGCGAGTCTGGGACGCGGCGGTCGAAAAGGCCTACGGTGGCAAGCGCAAGATCCACTGGGCCGAATTGTTCATGGGTGAGAAAGCCGCCGGCATCTATGACGGCGACTATTTCCCGGAAGAAACCAAGTCGGCGCTGCAGGACTTGCTGGTTTCCATCAAGGGGCCGCTGACAACACCGGTGGGCGGCGGCTTTCGTTCGCTCAATGTGTCACTGCGGCAGGAACTGGACCTTTACGCCTGCGTCCGGCCGGTACGCCACTACGAGGGTGTGCCATCACCGCTGAAGAAGCCGGAAGACGTGGACGTGGTGATCTTCCGCGAAAACACCGAAGACGTTTATGCCGGTATTGAATATCAGTCCGGCAGCGACGAGAACAAAAAGCTTGCCCGCTTCCTGCGCGAGGAGATGGGTGCGAATTTCTTCGAGGATGCGGGTCTGGGGGTCAAACCCATCTCCGAGTTCGGTACCAAGCGGCTGGTGCGCAAGGCCATCCAGTACGCCATCGACCAGCGTCGCGAGAGCGTCACCCTGGTGCACAAGGGCAACATCATGAAGTTCACCGAGGGTGCCTTCCGCACCTGGGGGTACGAACTTGCCCGCGAGGAATTCCCGAACCAGACCATCACGGAAGAAGAGCTTTACAGCACCTACGGTGGCAAACGCCCCGAAGGGAAAGTGGTGATCAAGGACCGAATCGCCGACATCATTTTCCAGATGATGCTCCTGCGGCCCAACGAATTTGACGTTATCGCGACCATGAACCTGAACGGCGACTATCTCTCCGATGCTGTCGCCGCCGAAGTGGGCGGTGTCGGCATCGCGCCGGGCGCCAACATGAGTGACAACGTTGCCGTGTTTGAAGCGACCCACGGCACCGCGCCGAAGTATGCCGGCCAGGACAAGGTCAATCCCGGCTCGCTGCTGTTCTCCGGGGTCATGCTGCTGGAGCACATTGGCTGGCAGGAAGCGGCTGACCTGATCACCGCCGCCTACCAGGAGGTCGTTACCAGCCGCATCGTCACCTACGACTTCGCCCGTCAGATCGAGGGCGCCTCGGAGGTCAAGACCAGCCAGTTCGGCAACGCCATTATCGATCAGATTCGCGGTGGCCTTGATATCGAGCAATACCGTCAGGAACGCGAGCAGGCCATCAAACAGGACCGCAAGGTCCGCGAGATGCGTCGCGTCTCTTCGCCGCTGGACGAGATGATCGCCTCCGGCCGCACACCGCATACCGTGGGGGATCTGATGAATCCAAGCCCGGTCTCGGTGCCGCCGGAAACCACCGTCGAAGACGCCATGCACCTGATGCGCGAGAAGCACATCTCCAGCATCATGGCGCGGCCGGGTGAAGACGGTCAGTGGGGCATCATGACCCAGCGCGACGTTCTCAGCCGCGTGGTTTCCGCCAACCGCACACCGAAAACCACCCGCGTCACCGAGGTTGCATCGAAACCGCTGGTCACCGTTCCCGTCGACATGACCCTGCAGGAATGTGCCGAGAAGATGACCAACTCCAACATCCGCCGGGTCGCCGTCATCGACAAGGACCAGGAGCCGATCGGCATCATTTCCGATACCGACATCTTTGCCAGCGTCGAACAATTCGGGTTGCCAGAGTAGGAGTCCGGCCCTGCGGGCGAAAAGGGGCTGAATATCGCTGAGGGGGCTGGGCTGCTACCCAGCCCCCTCAGCGGGACGCACTGGTACCGGGCACACAACGCAATAACAAGGGCCGTCAAATCGGTCGAGGGGTGCTTTTTTGCGCTTCAAGGGGCTTTCATGACCACCAAGAACACCGATCTGCCGCTGCGGGAGAACATCCGGCAGTTGGGCGATCTGCTGGGCGAGACGCTGCAGGAACAGGGCGGCAAGGAACTGTTCGACACCGTGGAAAAGGTACGTCTCCTGGCCAAGGAAGCCCGCGCGGGCAATGCGGAGGCCGCGGCGCAGCTGGAGCAGACCCTGACCGGACTGGATGATCACATGATCATGCCCATCGCCCGGGCCTTCTCCCACTTTCTGAACCTGGCCAACATCGCCGAGCAGCATCATCGCGTCCGGCGCAGCCGGGCCTGGGCCATGGATCCGGAGTCACGCCCGGCGCGGGGCTCGCTGGAGGACACGCTGTCCCGGCTGGCAGCGAACACGGATCCGGATGTACTGCATCGAGTCGCCTGCGACATGCAGATCGGCCTGGTGCTGACCGCGCATCCTACCGAGATCACACGCCGTACCCTGCTGCAGAAGCACAACCGGATTGCCCGCCTGCTCGATCAGCAGGATCGTCAGGACCTGACACCGGAAGAACGCCAGGACCTGGAAACTGATCTCAAGCGCGAGGTCACCTCAGCCTGGTTCACCGATGAGATCCGGCAACGCCGGCCATCACCGCTGGACGAGGCGCGCTGGGGCTACGCAGTAGTCGAGCAGACGCTGTGGGATGCAATTCCGCGCAACGCACGGCGCCTCGACCGAACCCTGCGCAAGCACACCGGCAAGGGGCTACCGCTGGATGCCGCGCCGATCCGTTTCGGCTCCTGGATGGGCGGTGATCGCGACGGCAACCCCCGGGTCACCGCGCGGGTCACCCGCCAATCCTGCCTGCTGGCTCGCTGGATGGCGGCCACCCAGTACGAGCGCGACATCAACATGCTGGTCGACGAATTGTCGGTGCAGTGCATGGACGAGGATCTTCGGGCGGAGGTCGGCGACGCCTGGGAACCATACCGGGTGCTGCTGAAACGGGTGCGGGCCCGCATGCGGCTGACCATTCGCTGGGTCGAAGCCCGCCTGGAAGGCCGCAACGCCCCCGAAGGTGAGGTCTATCTGAAGACCGACGAACTGCTGACCACGCTGATGGAGTGCTATCACTCGCTGCATCGCTGCGGCGCCGGCGTGCTGGCGGACGGAAATCTGCTGGATACCCTGCGCCGGGTTGCCTGCTTTGGCCTGACCCTGATGCGCATCGATATCCGCCAGGAGGCCGATCGCCACACCGAGGCCCTGGACGCCATCACCCGGGCCATCGGTCTCGGCAGCTATCAGGAATGGGATGAACAGGAGCGGCAAGGGTTCCTGATTCGTGAACTGGGCAGCAAGCGGCCGCTGATTCCGCATCACTTCGAAGCCAATGATGATGTCCGCGAAGTGCTGGACACCTTCGAGGTGATTGCCGAACAGGCCGCTGAAAGCCTGGGCGCCTACATCATTTCGATGGCCTCCAAGCCGTCCGACATACTCGCCGTCGAACTGCTGCAGAAAGAGGCCGGGGTTCAGAAACCCATGCCGGTGGTGCCGCTGTTCGAAACCCTGGATGACCTGGAAGGCGCCGAGGAAACCCTGGAACGTCTGCTGACCATCGACGCCTATCGTGAGCACATTGGCGGCCACCAGGAAGTGATGATCGGCTATTCGGATTCGGGCAAGGACGCCGGGCACCTGACCGCCGCCTGGGCGCTGTACCAGACCCAGGAGCGTCTGCTCGCCTGTTGTCGCCGGCAGGGCGTGAAGCTTTCGCTGTTTCATGGCCGCGGTGGCTCCATCGGCCGTGGCGGTGGCCCGACCCATGCGGCCATCCTGTCGCAGCCCCCTGGCTCGGTCAGTGGCAGCCTGCGGGTCACCGAGCAGGGTGAGGTCATCCAGGCGAAGTTCGGCATGCCGGGGATCGCGCTGCGCAACCTGGAGCTCTATACCACCGCCGTCCTCGAGGCGACCCTGCAGCCGCCGCCGGATCCGAAGCAGGAATGGCGCGATGCGATGGATCTGCTGGCCGACGTCGCTGCAAAAAGTTATCGCGGCATGATTCGCGAGACCGACGGCTTCGTCGATTACTTCCGCTCGGCAACGCCGGAGCAGGAAATCGCCGGTCTGACCATCGGCTCACGCCCGGCCAGGCGCAAGACCGGCGGTGGCGTTGAAACCCTTCGGGCCATTCCGTGGATCTTCAGCTGGACCCAGACCCGGCTGCTGCTGCCGGCCTGGCTCGGCGTCGGCGAGGCGCTGGACGAGGCGTACCAGCGGGACCTGACCGATGAACTCCGCACCATGTTCCGTGAATGGCCGTTCTTCCGTGCCTTCATCGACATGGTGGAGATGGTCCTGGCCAAGGGCGATCCGGCGGTCGCAGCGCAGTACGACAAGCGGCTGGTACCAGCGGAATTGCAGCCTCTGGGTGAGGACCTGCGTGCCCGCTTCAGCAAGACGCTGGACAAGGTGCTGGCGATCAGCGGCCACGAACGACCCCTGGATGACTTCCCGGTGGTGCGCCGCTCCGTGGATGTGCGCAACCCCTATGTCGATCCGCTCAACCGGCTGCAGGTGGAACTGCTGCATCGGGTGCGCCACGGCAACGAGGACGATCTGCGAAAGGCGCTGATGGTCGCCATCAACGGTATTGCCGCTGGTATGCGGAATACGGGATAAACCATACGTTTTACGTGTAACGTTTTAGGTTTTATGTGATTCCACGGGGGCATGGACAGGCCACCTTTAGCAGTCGTGTCCGCATAGCCCTTCGATAATACGGACGCCTTTGTGCAAGCCTATAAACACGAGTTTCTTGATTTTGCGCTGGATCTTGGCGTGCTGCGGTTTGGCGAGTTCACGCTGAAATCCGGACGGCAAAGCCCCTATTTCTTCAATACGGGCCTGTTCAATACCGGCGGCAGCATTGGCCGACTGGGTCAGTTCTACGCCCAGGCCCTGCTCGATCGCGGACCAGGCTTCGACATGCTTTACGGTCCCGCCTACAAGGGTATTCCGCTGGCCACCTCGGTCGCCATCGCTCTGGCCGGCGCCGGCCGCGACCTGCCCTGGGCCTTCAATCGCAAGGAAGCCAAGGACCACGGCGAGGGCGGACAGCTGGTCGGCGCGCCGTTGCAGGGACGGGTCCTGGTGGTGGACGATGTGATCTCGGCCGGGACATCGGTGCGCGAGTCGGTCGCCATCATTGAGGCAGCCGGCGCCAGTCTGGCCGGCGTCGCAATTGCCCTGGACCGCCAGGAACGCGGCAATGGCGACACCTCCGCCGTGCAGCAGGTGGCGACCGAACTTGGTGTGCCGGTGGTGGCCGTGGCAACGCTGGACGACCTGGTGCACTGGCTGGAGAGCAAGGGTGATCGCAAGGCCGAACTCAGCGCCATCCGCAGCTACCGCGAACGTTACGGCGCCTGAAGTTGGCCGTCTCGGGGGCTGGCACTGCATCGTGCTGTACCTGCTCCTCAGCGGTATCCCGTCCTCGCTCTCCGCCATCGATCGCATGCAGTTGGAGATCGCTGCCATCGACGGCGCCTTCGGCCAGATTGTCGGTGCCGAACTCAGCCTGCGACCCTCTGATCCCGCCGATCTCCAACTTCGTGCGCGCGAACTGATCCTTGCCGATGGCACCCGTCTGCAGGACCTGCGACTGCACTGCGAGGCGGCAGACGTCCGCCTGTTTCACTCCATCCGCTGCGACGATGCACGCCTGCAGCTGCGCCATGACGAGAGCGATCAACTCTCCCTGCGTGGCAAGCTGGACTGGAACATGGTCGACGGTGCCATCGCGGCCCAGCTGACCAGCGCAGACTTTGGCGGTGAGACCCGTCTGACGCTGGACTGGAGCGATCAGGCTGGCAGTCTCCGGCTGCAGGCCGAACAGGCGGACGCGGCCATAATCTGCCCATGGCTGCCGCTGGGGGCCGACTGGGACGCAAGCGGCAGCCTGTCGCTGGACCTGCAACTGGACCTGGCCAGCGACGGCGGCATTGGCTCGCTGGATCTGCGGGCAGGTACACAGAACCTGGCGGTGGCGAGCCCTGATGGCGCGATAGCCAGCGATGGCCTCGATCTGGACCTGGATCTACAGCTCCGACAGCAGGCCGGACGCTGGGAAGCGCGCTTATCCGGCCGCAGCCTTGGCGGACAGGCCTATATCGATCCGGTCTTCCTGGATCTGGACCAGGCGCCGATGACCCTGGCGGCGAACGGGATTATCCGCGATACGGAACTGCGCCTTGAACAGGCCGAACTCCACCATGCGGGCATCGGCCGCCTTTTGGCCAACGGCACGGTTACGCTGTCGGATCCCCTGCAGCATCAACTGGATATCAATGTCCGCGACCTGACCCTGGACGATGGCTACCGCGTCTACCTGCAGCCGTTCCTGATCGGCGGCGCCCTGGACAATCTGGATACGGAGGGCCGGCTGCGAGCGGATCTGCGGCTTCTGAATGCCGATCCAGTGCGACTTTTTGCCGAGTTGGAACAAACCGCACTGCGCGATCGGCGGGAACGTTTCCATGTCGAGGGCCTTGCCGCCAGCGTGGTCTGGCCGTCCGTCGACGACACCCAGCACAGCTGGATCGGCTGGTCAGAGGCCGGTCTCTACCGTGTGGCCCTGGGCGCCACCGATATGCAGGCACAACTGCTGCGGGACGGGCTGCGACTGCTGGCAACGTTGCGGCTTCCGGTGGAGAATGGGCGCTTGCTGATACATCACCTGGAACTCACGGGCCTGGGTTCCGCACAGGTGCAGGTGGACCTGGATGCGGAACTGGAACCACTGAGCCTGAACCGGCTGTCCCGGGCCCTGGGCTGGCCCGAACTGGGTGGCCGCATCGGCGGCCGCCTGCCGGGGCTGCGTTACCAGGACGGCGAGATCATCTTCGACGGCGCCCTGCGCGCAGAACTGTTCGACGGTCAGGTGACAATTGACGGTCTGCGACTGCGCGACCCGCTTGGCGTGCTGCCGACACTGCAGGCGGATGCAACCATTCGCAACCTGGATCTGGAGCAGGTCACGTCCACCTTCGAGATCGGGCGAATTACCGGGCGTCTGCATGCGGATATCGACGATCTGATGCTGGAGAACTGGCAGCCCGCCCGCTTCAATGCCCGGCTGTACACGCCCGAGGACGACCGCTCGGCGCGGCGCATCAGTCAGCGAGCGATCAATACCATTTCCAGCGTTTCCGGTGGGGGCGGTGGCGCCACTGCGTTACTGCAGCGCAGTGCCTTGCAGTTCTTCGACACCTTCCGCTACGACCGCCTGGCCCTGGCGTGTGAGCTGCGGGACGAGATCTGCCACATGGACGGGCTGGAGGAGCGGGATGGCGGCTACGTCATCATTCGCGGAAGCGGCCTGCCGCGAATCGATGTCCTCGGTTTCAATCGTCGGGTGAGCTGGCCGGTGCTGATCGAACAGCTCGGCGCCGTGATGGAGCAGCAGGAGCAGAACGAAGCTGAATAGCCCGGAAAACCCTGTCTCAATCGATGGGATGTTTACGCGCCAGTTCCTCGATATGCCCACGTAACCCGGTGGCGCTGGCCACGTCCAGTTCGATGGCGATACCCGTTTCGGCGCTTTCGTCGAGATTTCCGGCCTTGGTGACAGCATCCATCACGTCTTTCACCCGACGGGCCTCGACCAGAATCATGAGCACTGTCCTGAAGCCCATGACCTCGAGACCGAAAAGCCCATACTGCCGTTTCAGACCTTGCCCCTGGGCCTGGCCGATCACTGTTGCACCAGTGGCGCCAGCCGCTCTTGCGGCATCCAGCACCCTATCCGCACAGTCTTCGCTGACGAACACCAAGACCAGTTTGAATTCCATCGTACCTCCCGGAGGCCCGCCGGTTTAGCGTGCCTGAGGAAGTTTCCTTAATCGACCGCTCATCGCAAACGACTCAACATGCGGTGCGCAAGATTCTGCTTTTCGGAGCGTACCAGGCTCACCGCCATCCAGGCTGATTGCTAGAATCCGCCTTTGCGCATGCGATTCCCGCGTCACTACTCTGCCGCCCCGAACTCCGCCAGGGTCAGACTGCCTGCAAGGCAGGCGAAGTCTGAACTCGATAATTCCGGTTAAGGAAACACTGATTTATTCCCGCGTCTGCGCCCGAGACCGGTTTTGGTCATCTGGCAAGGCGCGGTGCCGGTTCGGTAGCCCGAGCTACCGGGCCGGTGGCGCAACGCCGCCAGGGGCCAAA
>SKGQ01000063.1 GCA_007117515.1 Ectothiorhodospiraceae bacterium
CATTCTCGGTCTGGTGGTCGCGCACATCCTGGCGCTGCACGAAGTGGGTTCCAACAACCCGGATGGTGTCGAGATCAAGAAAAACAAGGATGCCAATGGCAATCCGAAGGACGGTATTCCGTTTCACCCCTACTACACGGTGAAGGATACCTTTGGCCTGATCGTGTTCCTGATCTTCTTCTCGATTGTCCTCTTCTACATGCCGGAGTTCTTCGGTCTGTTTATCGAGGCGCCGAATTTCGAGCCGGCCAACCCGCAGGTGACGCCGGATCACATCGCCCCGGTCTGGTACTTCACGCCGCATTACGCGATGCTGCGCGCCATCCCTGACAGCTTCGGTGGTGTCGTCGTCATGGGTGCCGCGGTTATGATCCTGTTCTTCCTGCCGTGGCTCGACCGGGGCAGGGTGCGCTCGATCCGGTACCGCGGTCTGAGCTTCAAGATCGCGCTGATGTTGTTCTTCCTCAGCTTCGTGGTGCTGGGCTACCTCGGCCTGCAGCCAGCGACCGGCCTGTATACGATGCTTGCGCGGATCTTTACTGCCATCTATTTCGGCTTCTTCGTGTTCATCTGGGTTTACACCTATTTCGGGCTCGAGAGGACCAAGCCGGTACCGGAAAGGGTGACAATGCCATGAAGAAATACCTGATGATCCTGATGCTTGCGCTGTTGCCGGCCTTGACAGCCGGTGCTGCGCCGGTCAACGGCAAGATGAGTGCGGATGTGGATCCCCACGACAAGGAGTCACTGCAGCGCGGAGCGAAAGCCTTCGCCAACTACTGCATGGCCTGCCATCAGGCCGAGTTGATGCGCTACAGCCGCGTAGCCCAGGACCTCGGGCTGAGCTCGGAGGATGTGGAGGAGTTCCTGATCTTCACGCCGGGGACCCAGGTTGTCGACGTCATGCGCAATGCGATGGACAGCGAGGATTCGCTTGACTGGTTCGGCGCCCCGGCCCCGGATCTGACCATGACCGCACGCCGTCATGGACCGGATTGGGTGTATACCTTCCTTAACGGTTTCTACAAGGACGAGAATCAGCAGTTCGGCGTCAACAACCTGGTCATTTCCGGGGTTTCGATGCCGCATGTGCTGCAGGAACTCCAGGGTTTGCCGGAAGCCATCCGTGAGGATGTTGACGGGCAGCAGCGGATGGTCGGACTGGAACTTAACGAAGCGGGTATGATGAGCCCGGCGGAATACCGCCGTTTCACCCGGGATATCACCAATTTCATGGATTACATTGCCGAACCGGTCAAGGCCGAGCGCCAGCGTCTCGGGGTCTATGTGATCGGTTTCCTGCTTATCCTGCTGGTATTGACCTATCTGCTGAAGAAGGAATTCTGGAGAGATGTCCACTGAGCGGTAGACGCCCAGAATGACGGCAGCCGGGCACCCCAGGTGCCTGGCTGCCGTCCGTCTTTTCCGTGCAGCGATGCGTTGCACGATCGCACAAGCGGTGTGCCGGCGCGGGATATTTGCCGGCCGGCGTCCGTGACGCCCTCAGCGTCGACTCACTCTCCGACCCGATTAGGGAGCGCCTGATGGCTGCTGTGAACAAACGTTCCATCATGACCCTGTTTTCCGGTGCCAGCTGTCCGTACAGCCACCGCGTTCGTTTCGTGCTTGCCGAAAAGGGCATCACCGTCGAGATCCATTCCGTTGACATGGATGCCATGCCGGAGGATCTGATCGACCTGAATCCCTATGGTGGCGTGCCCACCCTGGTGGATCGGGATCTTTCTCTCTACGACACCCGTACCATCGTCGAATATCTGGATGAGCGATTTCCTCACCCACCCTTGATGCCCATCGATCCCGTGTCCCGGGCCAAGGCGCGACTGGCGCTGCATCGAATCGAGAACGACTGGTACTCGGTGTTGCATGCGCTGGATAACACTTCTGGCGCCGGTCTGACCAAGCATCGCAAGGTGCTGCGCGAGAGTCTGATCGCCAGTGACGAGTTGTTTGCGCAGGCGGAGTTTTTCCTCAATGAGGAGCTGTCGGTGATGGACTGCGCGCTTGCGCCCCTGCTGTGGCGGCTGCCGCGTTACAGCATCGACCTTGGGGACAAGGCCCCGGCCTTGACTGCATACGCCGAGCGCCTGTTTGCCCGTCCGTCGTTCCAGGAAAGCCTGAGCGACGTCGAGCGGACCATGCGCGTCTAGCCATGTCGGTCAGCCAGAGCATGACATCGAGCCGGCCCTACCTGATCCGCGCCTTGTACGACTGGATCGTGGACAACGATCTGACGCCGTATCTGCTGGTGGACGCCGAACATGCGGGACTGCAGGCGCCACTGGAGTATGTCGATAACGGCCGTCTGGTGCTCAACATTTCACCGCGCGCCGTGCGCGATCTGGACCTGGGCATGGAAGCGGTTTTCTTCAATGGTCGGTTCGGCGGAGAGCCGAGGGATGTCTGGGTGCCGACTCCGGCGATATCGGCGATCTATGCTCGCGAGAACGGCCAGGGCATGCTGTTCAGCGACTCTGATGATGCACCGCCGCCCTCAGGCGGTGGCACATCGCCGGAGGGCGGCGGCAACAGCGAAAGTGACAGCCGTCCGCACCTGCGGGTGGTGAAGTAGTCGGCGGGAGTTGTAATCGCCGGAACAAGTGCGCGTTTTCTTAATCCCGGTAGTCAAACAGCCGCACCACCTCGCGGACACCGGAGATGCGGCGAACTGCTTCAGTGATTGCTTCACCTTCCGCTCGCGTGACGGAGCCAAGCAGGTACAGCCGCCGCCGTTCCGCCCGCGCCAGGACGCGCCGGTGGTCGAATCCCTCCGGTTCTGTCAGCAAGCGAATTCGCGTTCGAGCGCTGCTTTGCATCACATTATCGCGACTGCGAGCCATGACGGAGCTGAGGTCCGCTACCACCAGCTCGTTGTGAACCCGCCGCGTCGCATCCTGCGCTTCGGCAAACCGTGCCAGCGCCCGGGCCGGATCCCTGGAGCGAACCTCGCCGGTCAGCAGAACCACCCCGTTGAACACCGTTACGTTGATGTGTGAGCGGTCCTGCAACTCCGGATCGTTCAGGATATGACCGATTATGCGTCCCCGCAGTCGTTGGTCATCAATGCTGTCGGTGAAACTGCGGCTGCCGTCGGCAGTTTCCCGATCGTCGCGGACCTCATCCACCCGTCCCGGCGCGCAGCCGGCAATAAGGCCCAGGCAGAGCAGCACCAGCAGGGTGTGTATCGGCAGCAGCCTGCGCATGCCTTATTCCCCGCCGAACAGCGTGTTGTCGATCATGTCGCACAGGCAATGGATCACCAGCAGATGGACCTCCTGGATGCGCGCGGTCACGGCAGATGGAACCCGGATTTCCACATCCTGCTCCCGATACAGCGCCGCCATCGCGCCTCCCTGGCGCCCTGTCAGTGCGATCACCTGCATGCCGCGGTCGTGGGCGGCCTTGACCGCGGCTACCACGTTGCCCGAATTCCCGCTGGTGCTGATTGCAAGCAGGACATCGCCTTCCTGGCCCAGCGCTCGCACCTGCTTCGAAAACACCTCGGCATAGCTGTAGTCATTGGCGATCGAGGTCAGCGTTGAACTGTCCGTGGTCAGGGCGATGGCCGGCAGGCCCGGCCGCTCCATCTCGAAACGGTTCAGCAGTTCCGACGAGAAGTGCTGGGCGTCCCCGGCCGAACCGCCGTTGCCACAGCTGAGTATCTTGTTTTCCCGACTCAGCGCCTGCACCAGCAGGCCGCCGGCCTGAACGATGGACGGAGCCAGCTGGTCCATTGCCAATTGCTTGGTGTGAATGCTGTCGTGAAAATGGCGTATCACACGATCATGGGAATCCATGGGGCCGCCTGTTCCTCTCTGGCTGTGTTTGATGCGTCGCAACTGTAAGAGACCATGCGGTTGTTTGCACGCGGGAGCCCAGGGCGCTCAAAGGCCGAAGGCGTCCTTGATCCATTCCGGCTGTGCCGTCCGTCCCATGCTGATCACGTCAAAGCGGCACGGTTGATCCGGGTTGCCGCGACGCTGCAGCCAAAGCTGTGCCGCCCGAATCAGGCGCGTCTGCTTGCGGTTGTCCACCGATGTCGCGCCATCGACCCAGGCCCCTGCCCCGCGATAGCGGACCTCGACGAAAACAATCGTCTCCCCCTCACGCATGACCAGATCCAGCTCGCCGCATCGGGCCTGCCAGTTCTCGTCGAGCAGACGCAGGCCCGCTCGTTCGAGATAGCGCCGGGCCGTTGCCTCGGCGTATTGACCTTGCTGACGCCGCCCGCTCCGATCGCTCATTCCGCGATACCGTTGTCACTCACCAGGCGGCGAACGCCGCGGCCGGTGATTCGCGCCGGCACCAGATCGCGAACGATTTCGCCGTCGCCGCTGACCCGGAGCATTCCCGTCGCCCCCTGCAGTTCCTGCATTGCCCCATCGGCGGCCTGGCGCAGGCGCGGAATGAGACGGTAGGTGTCGAGACCCATGCCGACCAGGCGGGCCTGGTCGCGCAGCTGGCTGTCCCAATGCCGGGCCAGTTCGGACCGTCTCGGGCTCGGGCCGGTATCGCTGATCATCCAGGCCGCATCCATGAACACCACTCCCTCGATGTCCTCGTCTCGGTCGTCACGATTGCCGGTGTAAACGTGCGAGGTGGCGAGCACGGGCAGGTTGTCGCCGTGATGAAAGCGTATCTGCGGCAGTATCAAGCGTGCGTTGGCGGGGAAAGCGCCCAGGAAAAGCAGGTCAGCGTCCTTGCGCATGGCGGCATCCTCGCTGCCGCGGCTGCCGGTGACGCCAAGCAGCCGCCGCAGGGTGTTGGCGTGATCGCGCTCGTTGCTGATGTAGGTTTCGCGTGCCACGACACGACCGCCGCCCTGTTCAAAGGCCTCGGTGAAAGCCGCGTTCACCCGTCGGCCCCAATCGTCCATCGGCACGAACACCAGTGCTTCGCGAAAGCCGCGTTCGGCGGCAAAGCGGCCGGCCGCCGCCGCATCATGTTCCGGCATCAGACCGAAGCGAAACAGATTGCGGGGTATCTCGGTACCCCGCGGTACGCCGTTCAACGCCAGTAGCGGAACCGGCAGATCACCGCCGATCACCACGGCCTCCACGTCATCGCGGGTCAGCGGCCCAACCACCAGCTCGGCACCGTCTGACACGGCTTGTTCGTAAGCATCGCGGGGCTTGGCTCCGTTCTCGCCCACGTCGACGAAGCGCAACTGGGGCCGTTCGGTGCCATTCCCGGAATCGCTGAAATGGGCGGCGAGCATGCCGTCACGTAAGGCACGGCCGGCGTCAGCCAGGTTTCCACTCAGTGGCAGCAATACGGCAACCCTGCCTGCTGCCACCTGAGTGCGGTCGATGTCATCCCTGACCCGGGCGAGGACCCGTTCGGTGGCCGGATGGCCCTCGTAGCGTTCCGCCCACTGGGCGAGCTGCTCCTGCAGCCGTGCGCGGTCAAACCGGTGACTGCGGGCAAAAAAGGCCAGTTCGATCCAGCCGCCAAACACGTCTGGTGCCGGCGGCATGATGTCCTGCAGTTCATTCATCGGCACCTGCATCAGGGCCTGCCAGAGTGCCTCGTGATTGCGTTCGCGATCAGCCTCAATTCGTAGTTCCTGATCCAGCTCGCTACGCGCCTCCGCGCTGTCCAGATACCGGCCAAGGCCCGCCAGCGCGTCGGCCCGGACCAGCATCAGCTGACGTCGTGCACCGGGCTCTCCGGGTAATTGCGGCCCCACCAGTTCCAGCGCCGATTCCGGGTCATCGGCCATTAGCGCCATCCGCCCCCGCAGTGCTGCGGTGAGGTCATCGACCAGATCGTCCGGCTCCTCCAGCCGCGCCGCCTGCAAACGTGATTCGGCCTCTTCCCGCTGGTCCTGCAACAACAGCACTTCCGCGGCCCGCAGATTGAGCAGGGCACGGGCACGTTCCCCTTCCGTGGTTTCCAGCGCTTCGTCGTAAAGCGCCAGAGCCTGGTCCAGGTCGCCGCGTGCGCGAGCATCAGCGGCCAGTTCCGCCGTGTCCGGTTCCGGATCGAGCGGTGGCGTAGTCTCACAGGCGGCCAGTGCCAGCGAGAGCAGTCCGAGGGCCAGCAGACGGAAAACAAGGGTCACGGTTTTGGCTTGCATGGCAGGCAGGAATCCCTGATGTTGAGCGGCGGTGTGCGTGGACATGCACTCTGGTTTCTGAAGTGTATCAACCCGCCAACGGGGATCAATTCACCCTCTGTCGGCACTGGGAGAGGCGCGTGGCCGAGTCTGGAACGCTGTATGTCGTGGCAACGCCGATCGGTAACCTGGGTGATATCGGTGCCCGGGCGCTCGAGTTGCTGCAGCAGGTGACCCTGGTCGCCGCGGAGGATACCCGGCATAGCAAACGCCTGCTGGATCATTACGGGATCAGCGCCACCCTGCTGAGTCTGCACGAGCATAACGAGCAGGCACGGGTGGACAGCCTGCTGACCCGC
>SKGQ01000187.1 GCA_007117515.1 Ectothiorhodospiraceae bacterium
CCGGATCGATGCCGCCAGCGCAAAAAGGATGGCAGCGAAGTATCCGGCACAGTGAGAGCCACAGACCGGTGATCACACCGTGTGTCCGCAGTGCTTCGATTGCGTAGTCGGAGCAGGTGGGATGAAACCGGCAGCGTGGTCCGAGCATCGGGCTGATCACCAACTGGTATGCACGGATCGGGACGATGAATGGCGTCGTCAGCCACCGTCTCATGCGGATTCCTCCTCAGCCAGTGACCAGGTCGTGCCCTCGGCGGTGTCATGCAGCCGGACGCCGGCCTGGCCGAGTTCATCCCGGAGGGCGTCAGCGTGGGCGAAATCCCTTCTCCGACGGGCCTCCTGCCGTTCCGCCACAAGTGCCTCGATTGTCGCCTCGCTCGGTGAGCGCAGGGTCGGCGTGCTCGAGCCCTGTTTCAGGTCGGCAAGGGCCGCACCCGGAGAGCGCTGCAGGAGGCCGAGCATCCCTGCGGCAGCCAGGACCTCCGCTTTTGCCTGTGCCCGTGTCGCGTCATCCGCGGCATGGTCAAGGCGGCTGACCAGCTGATGCAGGCGGGCCAGGGCCCTGGGGACATTCAGATCGTCTGTCAGGGCTTCGAGGAAGGCCTCGTCTGGGTGCGAATCAACGGCCACCGGCAGCGCGACCACCCGGTCGAGGCTCTCGTAGAAGCGAGTCAGCGTGCGTCTCGCCGACGACAGGCGCCGCGCGTTCCAGTCGAGAGGGCGGCGGTAATGCGTCGACAGAAGGGCCAGCCGGATGACCTCGCCTGGATGCTGCCGCAGAAGATCGCGCACGAGCAGCACGTTACCCAGCGATTTGGACATCTTCCGGCCATCCACCGTCACGAAACTGTTGTGCACCCAGGTGTGGCAATAGGGAGCATCGTTGGCGCAGGTGCCCTGGGCGATCTCGTTTTCGTGATGCGGGAAGATGAGATCCTGGCCGCCGCCGTGGATATCGAGGGTGGGTCCCAGGTGGTGCCCGATCATCGCCGAGCATTCCACATGCCAGCCCGGGCGACCACGGCCCCATGGGCTCTCCCAGCCCGGCTGTTCCGGCGTTGAAGGTTTCCAGAGCACGAAATCCGTCGGGTCGCGCTTGTAGGGCGCGACCTCCACGCGGGCACCGGCAATCATGTCCTCGATGCGGCGTCCGGAAAGGCGGCCATAGTCGGGATAGGACGGCACGTGGAACAGCACATGTCCTTCGGCCGCATAGGCGTGGCCCCTGGCGAGCAAGCGATCAATCAGCCGGATAATGTCCGGAATATGCTCCGTCACCCGTGGTTCGATATCGGGTGGCAGGACGCCAAGCGCATCCATGTCCCTGTGAAAGGCCTCGATATATCGGTCCGTCAGCCGACTGATGGACAGACCTTCACGGGCTGCAGCCGTGTTGATCTTGTCATCGACATCCGTGATGTTCCTGACATAGACGACATGTTCGTACCGGCTGCGCAACAAACGGGCCAGAAGGTCGAAGACGACCGCGGGACGCGCGTTGCCGATATGCGCAAAGTTGTAGACCGTGGGCCCACAGACATACATCGTGACCCGGTCCGGTTGCTCGGTGCGCAGTGGCTTCTTGCCGCGGGCCAGTGTGTCATGAAGCTGCAGAGGTGCGTTCATGCCTCGATCCCTGCCGGGTTCGCCTGTTCGTTGCTGAATATCTGAAAGGTCCGTTCGATGGTGTTCCTGCTGAGCCCGTCGGTGATGAACACGGCGCGGGAGCGCCGATCGTCGTCCGGCCAGGCCGGCAGGAAAACAGGCGGATAGAACACATGTTGCACGCCCTGCGCGACCAGGGGCCGGTCATGTTCCGCGACGTTGAAAATGGCCTTGACCCTGAGAATCCTCTCCCCGAGCAGGCCCATCAGCATGTCCAGCCAGGCGTTCAGTCTGGCTTCCGGAATCGGCTTTTCCACTGAGAAACAGAAGGCGCGAATGCGATCATTGTGACGATTCACGTTGTCATGCGGCGGCTGATGATGAGCAGGCACCAGACTGTCACTGCCGGCCTGCTGCTGCTCCGCGGGTGCCGGCGCGTAATGGGCCTCGCCGAGCCAGCGCTGGATGTCCGGGGATCGTCCGCGTGCGCCGAAAAGGCCCAGATTCATGATCCCCGCTGGCGCGACGATGCCCTGATGGACGGTCCAGCGCGGCGCAGCGGGGTTGATGTCATCAAGTCGCCGCAACAGGGGCTCGCGCTCATCCTCGCTGGTCTGGTCGGCCTTCGTCAGCAGTAGTACATCCGCAAGAGCGGCCTGCTTTACGGCTTCCGGGTGGCGGTCGAGCGTGTCTGCGCCGGTGGTCAGATCGACTGCAGTGACAATGCCGTCCAGTCGGTACCGTGATGCGATCTGCGGATCGGTCATCAGCGTGTGAAGAATCGGCGCTGGATCAGCCAGACCGGTCGTTTCGATGAGCACTCGCCCGAACTGCCGCCGGCCCTCCCTTGAGAAGCGCCAGGTGATGTCGCGCAGGGTTTTCACGAGGTCGCCGCGGATATTGCAGCACAGGCAACCGCTGCTCATCTCCATCACCAGGTTCTCGGTGCTGTGTGCGACGAGCAGGTGATCGAGCGCCATTTCACCGAATTCGTTGATGATGACCAGCGCATCATGCAACTCTGGCTGCCGGACCAGATGGTTGAGCACGGTGGTCTTGCCGCTGCCAAGGAAACCGGTCAGCAGCGTTACAGGGATAAGATCATTGGCTTGTCCCGAACTCATTCAGGCCCTCCTGCCTGAAGCGGTCGTGCCCGGGCGACGGCGTCATGCGGATGCAGGCTTTCCATATGCCGCACATGGACATCCGGGGCGACATACGACTCGCCCAGTGCAGCCACGATGCGGCGAGAGGCGTCCTCGACGAACATCAGGTTCTGGCCGTTGAGGGCAGCGAAGGCCTGTTCGTCGGGACGTTTGACCGCCGTCTGTACCGGTGTGCCCAGCGTCGCCTCGATGCAGTCGATGAGCCGTATCAGGCCGAAGTCGCTTGCCTCGGGGTCCGGGGTCACCGAGACCGTCGCTTCGCTGCGCTGACTGTGGGGTGTTGCCAGGCTTGCGTGATCACGCAGCCAGTCCGCGACTGCGCCCGGTTCGAGCGGGGCCGCGTGATCGAAGGCGTCCAGGAAGCCCTCCGCGATCAGTTGTCTGGACAGCGCCGCCGAGCAGGGGCACGTCGAGGAATAGGTCACCGTGACCGTTGCCCGGAGCGAGAACGCCCCATTGTGCAGCTCGGCATCAAGGCATACCGGGTAGGTCTTCCAGCCGGCCAGGTCGTCGCTGACCAGTGCCTGACGCCGGGTCAGGAGATCGAAGCGGATCTGCACGCGTGCGTTGCGGCTTTCGCAACTCGCGTGGCTTTCGACCATGGCCTGCAGCAATTGTCGCAGGCTCGCCGGGGAGATGGGCTGGTCGGTGCCGAGGTCGTCGACCAGGCGATAGAGCCGTGACATGTGGATCCCCTTGATGTGGGGAAGAGGCAGATCGACTTCGGCATCGACCCGGGCGTGCAGGGCACGCCGGTAGCCGGGCTCGGCAAGCGTGACCGGCAGGTCGATCCCCTGCATGCCAACACCGTCCAGTGGGCTGGAATCGGGCGTGAGTCCGGTCATTGAAATATCGGGCAATGCTGCAGTCATGGGTTTCTCCGGCAGGGGTTGGCCCCCCGGCCCTAGGCAAGACCTGGGGGGCAGGGTGCGTGATTTTTAGGGTTAGTGACGCCGTTGGAGCGTGCGAGGGCTGAAGCAGGCTGCGCGCTAGCGAGAGCGATCGACACGTCGCGCGCAGTCAGGGCACGCACCGTGCAGTTCGATGGTGGTGCTCGCGGGCGCGAAGCCGGTTTTTTCAAGGCTGGCTGAAATCATGTCCTCGACCTCTTCGGTGGCAAATTCGTCGTGTCGACCACAGCTCTCGCAGACGGTAAAGGCCATGTGCGCGTGCTGGCAGTCGTCCGGACAGGAGCAGGCCACATAGCCCTTGACCGACTCGATGCGGTGCACCAGATCGTGCTCGAGCAGCGGCTCCAGCGCCCGGTAGATCTGGGTGGCTGCGCTGAACCCTTGGCTCCGCAGCCGTTCGAGCAACTCGTAGGCGCCCAGCGGCCTTTTCGCCCGACGTAACGCGGCAAGAACGCATCGCTGATTTTCCGTCAGACGCATCCTGCCTCCCGAAGCGGTCAACCGATCCGTGATTGAAAAGTACGTTATAACGTTACAAAATAATCGGACCTGCAGCAACCATGCGCCACGGGGGACATGGCGGCATCGTGTCGTGTCCCCCATCGCCGGATTGACAATGTCATCACCCATTCCACAGACCTACGAACAATGGCGGCACTGCATTACCGTTGAGTGCCGCATTCCCCTGACTCCGGCTTACGTCGCCAGGCGTCTTGCCGCCTGGCGTGACCCGAAATCGGAAGAGACGATGCGTTTCCGGCGGCTCTACGGCGATGCCCACTGGCAGGACGTGCTCGGCTGGTTCGAGCGGGCAGAGCGGGAGCTCGACGCAACGGAGTCGCCCGAGTCCGGTTGACGCTCAACAGGTTCTCCACACGGATTGGTGTGCCTGAACTCGGCCAGTCTCGAGTACAAGTCCGGGTGGTCGAGCGGTGACGTAATGGATGCCATATAAGAACCAGCACGCGTCGAAAATAATGTTATAACGTTCTACAATAGATTTTGAGCGGAGGCTTTTATGCGTGCATCGGTGCTGATGGCGGGTGCGGGATACCGCCTGCTGATCGTTGCCTTGTTGCTCGGCATGCTGTGGGCCGGAATTTTCTGGGCCCTCGACTAGATGGAAAACGGTTCCCCAATCCCGGATGACCCCGCCGGCCTCTCGTTGCGGGACGTCACGCTGTGTTATCGGCGTCACCCGGCGGTTCACCACCTGACGGGCTGTTTCGCAGCCGGGTCATTGACCGCGGTCGTTGGTCCCAACGGTGCGGGGAAAACCACCTTGCTGAAAGGTCTGGCCGGTTTGATGCGTCCCACCGAGGGAGGCATCGTGCGGCAGGGGTTCGGGCAATGCGAGATGGCCTATCTGCCGCAGCAGGCCGAGATCGATCGAGCCTTTCCAATGATGGTTTCCGATGTCGTCGCGATGGGGCATTGGCGACGTGTGGGTATTCTCCGTCCGGTTGATGCACCGCTTCGGGAGCGGATCCGGGACGCACTGGCCGCGGTCGGTCTGGATGGCTTTTCGCGGCGGCCGATCGCCAGCCTTTCTGCCGGGCAGTTCCAGCGCGTGCTGTTCGCCCGAATGTTGCTGCAGGACGCGTCCGTTATCCTGCTGGACGAACCCTTCAACGCCATTGATGCACGGACCACGGCGGATCTGCTCGCGTTGATCCGACGCTGGCACGGGGAGCGGCGAACGGTCATCGCCGTGTTGCACGACATCGATCAGGTGCGCGAGAACTTCCCGGAGACCCTGCTCCTGGCCCGCGAGCGGATTGCCTGGGGCCCGACCAGCGATGTGTTGACGGCAGAGAACAGGCTGCGCGCTCGCGGCATGGCCGAGGCCTGGAACGAGTCCGCCGCGCCCTGTGACAGTCGGGGACAGGTCGCATGACCGGGGCGCTGGCAGCATTGTGGGAGCCGTTCCTCGAGTTCGCTTTCATGCGCCGGGCGTTTGTCGCCTGCATTGCCATCGCGGCAGGCGCGGCGCCGGTCGGGGTCATGCTCGTGCTTCGCCGCATGAGTCTGGTGGGCGATGCCATGTCCCATGCCATCCTGCCGGGCGTCGCTGCCGGTTTCTTTCTGGCGGGGTTTTCTCTTTTCCTGATGAGCCTTGGAGGTTTTCTGGCCGGCCTGGCGGTGGCACTGCTGGCGGCGCTGGTAACGCGCCTGACCGAGCAGCGGGAGGATGCCAGCTTCGCTGCGTTCTACCTGACCGCGCTGGCGCTGGGGGTGCTGCTGGTTTCCAGCAGGGGCAGCAGCATGGATCTGATGCACGTGCTGTTCGGCAGCATTCTGGGGGTTGATAACGCATCGCTGCTGCTAGTCGGGTCGGTCACGACGCTGACGCTGATCCTGATGGCGGTGTTTTTCCGCCCGCTGGTGATGGAAAGCCTCGATCCGCAGTTCCTGCGCTCGGTGGGCGGTGGTGGAGCCCTGTGGCACCTGCTCTTCATGATCCTGGTGGTCATGAATCTCGTCAGTGGGTTCCATGCCCTGGGCACGCTGATGTCCGTCGGCCTGATGATGTTGCCGGCGGCGGCCGCGCGTTACTGGGCGCAGGAGATCTGGACGCTGATGGCATCGGCCGTGCTGATCGCGATCGCCGCGAGCTACGTTGGCCTGCTGGTCTCCTACTACGGCGATTACTCCACCGGACCGGCGATCGTTCTGGTTGCCGGTGGTTTCTATGTCCTCTCGGTGCTTCTCGGGCCCCGGGGGAGTCTGCAACAACG
>SKGQ01000059.1 GCA_007117515.1 Ectothiorhodospiraceae bacterium
CAGGGAGTTGCCGTGAGTGGCGTCCTGCATGCGGAAGTTGTGCCGCTTGATCACACCGGCAAAGCCTTTACCCTTGCTGGTGCCGGTCACATCAACCATCTGGCCTGCCTCGAAGCGGGTCACGGTCAGCTCGCTGCCAATCTCGAAGGATTCAGCGCTGTCGTCGTCGAGGCGGAATTCCCACAAACCCTCGCCGGCGTCAACACCCGCTTTCGCGTAGTGCCCAGCCTGGGGCTTGCTCACCAAAGACGTACGACGGGAACCGCTGGTCACCTGGATGGCGGCATAGCCGTCCTTGTCCACGCTGCGAATCTGCGTCACTCGATTAGGGCTGACTTCCACGACCGTCACCGGAACGGAGTTGCCGTCTTCGGTGAAAATCCGGGTCATGCCCCGTTTGCGTCCTACCAATCCGATAGTCATCTTTCCAATCCTGCCTGATGCTGTCAGTACAGCTTGATTTGAACGTCAACGCCGGCTGCGAGATCGAGCTTCATCAGCGCGTCGACGGTCTTGTCGGTAGGATCGATAATGTCCATCAGCCGCTTGTGGGTGCGGATCTCGTACTGATCACGCGCATCCTTGTTGACGTGCGGCGAAATAAGCAGTGTGAACTTTTCCTTCTTCGTCGGCAGCGGAATCGGGCCACGCACCTGCGCGCCAGTCCGTTTCGCTGTCTCGACGATTTCACCGGCTGATGTATCGATCAGACGGTGGTCGAAGGCCTTCAATCGAATTCGGATCTTCTGATTAGCCATTGGCCCTTACTCGATGATCTTGGAGACGACGCCGGCACCCACGGTGCGGCCGCCTTCACGGATCGCAAATCGCAGACCGTCTTCCATCGCGATCGGCGCAATCAGCGTCACCGTCATCTTCACGTTATCCCCCGGCATCACCATCTCGGTGCCGTCCGGCAGATCACATGAACCGGTCACGTCCGTCGTCCGGAAATAGAACTGCGGACGGTAACCATTGAAAAACGGCGTGTGACGACCACCCTCATCCTTGCCCAGGATGTACACCTCACACTCGAACTTCGTGTGCGGCGTGATCGAACCCGGCTTGCACAGCACCTGGCCGCGCTCCACGTCATCACGCTTCGTGCCCCGCAGCAGCGCACCGATGTTGTCACCGGCCTCGCCCTGATCCAGCAGCTTGCGGAACATCTCGACACCCGTGCACACCGTCTTCACCGTGTCACGGATACCAACAATCTCCACTTCCTCGCCGGTCTTGACCACGCCGCGCTCCACGCGACCCGTCACCACCGTGCCCCGACCCGAGATCGAGAACACGTCCTCGATCGGCATCAGGAACGGCTGATCCTTCGGCCGCTCCGGCGTCGGGATGTAGCTGTCCATCGCTTCCACCAGCTTGACGATCGACGGCACGCCGATCTCCGAGGTGTCACCCTCCAGCGCCTTCAGCGCCGAGCCGGTCACGATCGGGGTATCGTCACCCGGGAAGTCGTAGGCCGACAGCAGATCGCGGACTTCCATCTCGACGAGCTCCAGCAGCTCCTCGTCGTCCACCATGTCCGCCTTGTTCAGGTACACCACGATGTACGGCACACCCACCTGACGCGCCAGCAGAATGTGCTCGCGGGTCTGCGGCATCGGGCCGTCGGCGGCCGAACACACCAGAATGGCTCCGTCCATCTGCGCCGCACCGGTGATCATGTTCTTCACGTAGTCAGCGTGACCCGGGCAATCAACGTGCGCGTAATGCCGCTCCGTCGACTCGTACTCCACGTGCGCCGTCGCAATCGTGATGCCGCGAGCGCGCTCTTCCGGTGCGTTGTCGATCATGTCGTACGCACGGAACTCGCCACCAAACTGCTCGCCCATCACCTTCGTCAGCGCCGCCGTCAGGGTCGTCTTGCCATGGTCAACGTGACCAATGGTCCCTACGTTCACGTGCGGCTTGCTACGCTCAAACTTCGCCTTGGACACGACTCAATCCCCTCAGATGCTCAGCCGCCGGCAATGCGGCGGCTGGTGATACGTTGAAATAACCAGACCAAAAAAGACGGCGTCCTCAGGACGCCTTCTTCTGCACCTGCTCGGCAACACTGGCAGGCGCTTCGGCGTAGTGGCTGAACTCCATGACGTAGCTCGCACGACCCTGGGTCGAGGAGCGCAGATCGGTGGAGTAACCGAACATTTCCTTCAGCGGAACGTCGGCGCGGATAATGCGGCCGGTAGCGGACTCTTCCATCCCCTTGACCGTGCCGCGGCGACGGTTGAGGTCGCCCATGACGTCACCCATGTAATCTTCCGGGGTGACGACCTCGACCTTCATCATGGGCTCGAGCAGTACCGGACTGGCCTTCATCACACCTTCCTTGAAGGCCATCGAGCCGGCAATCTTAAAGGCCATTTCCGAAGAGTCAACCTCATGGAACGAACCGTCGTAGAGGGTGACCTTGAAATCCACCACCGGGAAGCCGGCAAGCACGCCATTCAGGGCCTGCTCCTGGATGCCCTTGTCCACCGAAGGAATGTATTCCTTGGGGATGACACCACCGACGATGGAGTTGTCGAACTCGTAACCAACGCCCGGCTCCTGCGGCTCCAGGCGAATCCAGACATGACCGAACTGACCGCGACCACCGGACTGACGCACGAACTTGCCTTCCTGCTCGATGGTCTTGCGGATGGTCTCGCGGTAGGCCACCTGCGGCGCACCGACGTTGGCCTCGACCTTGAACTCGCGCTTCATGCGGTCGACGATGATATCCAGGTGCAGTTCACCCATGCCCGAGATGATCGTCTGGCCGGATTCTTCATCCGTGCGCACCTGGAATGACGGGTCTTCCTGAGCCAGCTTGCCCAGCGCCACACCCATCTTTTCCTGGTCGCTCTTGGTCTTCGGCTCCACGGCCACCGAGATCACCGGATCCGGGAACTCCATCCGCTCCAGGGTGATCCTGTGATTGCCGTCGCAGAGGGTATCGCCGGTGGTCACGTCCTTGAGGCCGATCGCCGCGGCGATGTCGCCGGCGCGCACCTCATCCAGCTCTTTCCGCTCCTTGGAATGCATCTGCACGATGCGGCCGAAGCGTTCCTTCTTGCTCTTCACCGGGTTGAACACGCTGTCGCCGGACTTGACCACGCCGGAATAGCAGCGGAAGAAGGTCAGCGTGCCGACGAACGGATCGGTGGCGATCTTGAAGGCCAGCGCGGCAAACGGCTCTTCGTCATCCGGATGGCGCTCGGCCGGGGTGCCGTCTTCCAGCTCACCCCTGATCGCCGGCACGTCCGCCGGGCTCGGCATGTACTCAACGACCGCGTCGAGCAGCGCCTGAACACCCTTGTTCTTGAACGCGGTACCACAGAGCACCGGCACGATTTCGTTGGCCAGAGTCTGCGCACGCAGACCGGCCTTGATCTCGTCGTTGTTCAGCTCGCCGCTCTCGAGGTACTTCTCCATGAGTTCCTCGGTGCCCTCGGCAGCGGCTTCCATCATGGCCTCACGGAATTCTTCGGCCTTTTCCTGCAGTTCTGCCGGAATATCCTGTTGCTCATAGGTCATGCCCATGTCATCAGCATTCCAGTAGATGGCCTTCATCCGGACCAGGTCGACCAGGCCGGAAAAATCATCTTCGGCGCCAATCGGAATCTGAATCGGCACGGCGTTGCAGCCGAGACGCTTCTTCATCATGTCGACGCAGCGATAGAAGTCGGCGCCCATCTTGTCCATCTTGTTGATGAACACCATGCGCGGCACGCCATACTTGTTGGCCTGACGCCAGACCGTTTCGGTCTGCGGCTCAACCCCGGCGTTCGCATCCAGCACACAGACCGCACCGTCGAGCACCCGCAGTGACCGCTCCACCTCGATGGTGAAGTCAACGTGCCCGGGCGTATCAATGATGTTGATGCGCGTTTCCGGATACTGCTGGTCCATCCCGCTCCAGAACGTGGTGGTGGCAGCGGACGTGATGGTGATACCACGCTCCTGTTCCTGCTCCATCCAGTCCATGGTGGCGGCGCCATCATGCACCTCACCAATCTTGTGCGAGACACCCGTATAAAACAGGATCCGCTCCGTGGTGGTGGTCTTGCCGGCATCGATGTGAGCCATGATGCCGATATTGCGATAGCGCTCGATTGGGGTCTTGCGTGCCACGATCAGTACCTACTTGCCGTTACCAGCGATAATGAGAGAAAGCCTTGTTGGCCTCAGCCATGCGATGCGTGTCTTCACGCTTCTTCACAGCGGTGCCGCGACTGTCGGCGGCATCGCTGACTTCACCTGCCAGGCGCAGCGCCATGGTTTTTTCGCTGCGCTTGCGGGACGCGTCGATCAACCAGCGCATGGCCAGCGTGTTGCGCCGCTCAGGGCGGACTTCCACCGGCACCTGATAGGTGGCGCCGCCGACCCGGCGGGACTTGACTTCCACCGCGGGGGCGACGTTGGCAAGCGCCTGCTCCATGGACGCCAGCGGGTCCGATGAACCCTTGCGCTGCACTTCGTCCAGAGCGTCGTAGACGATCTTTTCGGCGATCGACTTCTTGCCATCCTTCATCAGCATGTTGACGAACTTGGTCAGCAACTCGCTGCCATGTTTCGGATCCGGCAACACTTTGCGCTTGGGAACTTCGCGTCTTCTTGGCATGGTTCTACCCGAACGTTGTCAGTGACAGAGGTTGAGCCGCGCTCAACCCTTGGGGCGCTTGGCGCCGTACTTGGAGCGACCCTGGCGACGGCCATCGACACCAGCGGTGTCCAGGGAGCCGCGCACCGTGTGGTAGCGCACACCCGGCAAGTCCTTGACACGACCGCCGCGGATCAGCACCACCGAGTGCTCCTGCAGATTGTGGCCTTCGCCGCCAATGTAGGAGGAGACCTCGAAACCGTTGGTCAGACGAACGCGCGCCACCTTGCGAAGGGCCGAGTTCGGCTTCTTCGGGGTCGTGGTATAAACGCGAGTGCACACGCCACGCTTCTGCGGGCTGGCCTCCAGCGCAGGCACGTTGGACTTGGCCGTTTTACGGGTCCGCCCCTTGCGAACCAACTGATTGACTGTCGCCATCGAAACGCTCACTCCAAGCTGAAAATAAACGACAGGCCGAGCGATCCCGGCCTGTCGAAGGGCCGCAATTCTAGACAGAGTCCCCGGTTAAGTCAAACGAATCCCGCGCCATATCTAGCGTTGCGCCGAATTGACGCGACTCACGGCGGAATCCGGCCGACACGGACCGCCGCCAGGACGGCGGCAGCCGGCAAACCGGGTCAAAAAAACCCTGCCCGACAGCTTTGCCGGGCAGGGTCGACTGTTGGGAAACGCCGACTGGCTGTCAGTTCAGCGCCCCGGGAGGTGCCGGAGGTCAGGCCTCGTTATCGGCCTCGCCTTCATTGCTGCTTGCCAGCTCCGAGGCCAGCTCGGCTTCCGCCTCCGCGGCACTGGTGCCGGTATCGATCCCGCGGCGCTGACGCCGACGCTCTTCGTGGTAGGCGAAGCCAGTACCGGCCGGGATCAGGCGACCGACAATGACATTCTCCTTGAGGCCACGAAGGTCATCGCGGGCACCCCGCACCGAGGCCTCGGTAAGGACCCGGGTGGTTTCCTGGAACGACGCCGCGGAAATGAACGATTCGGTGGACAGCGAGGCCTTGGTGATGCCCAGCAGCACCGGCACGCAATGCACCAGATCCTTCTTGCCCGCCTCCAGGATGTCATTCTCTTCCAGCACCTTGGCACGGTCCATCTGCTCGCCACGCAGCATCTTGCTGTCGCCCGAGTCAACGACTTCCACCTTGCGCAGCATCTGCCGGATGATGACCTCGATGTGCTTGTCGTTGATCTTCACGCCCTGCAGACGGTAGACGTCCTGGATCTCCTTGACCACGTACGAGGCCAGCGCCGGAACACCCAGCAGACGCAGGATATCGTGCGGGCTCGGTTCGCCGTCGGCCACCACTTCGCCCTTCTCCACGTGCTCGCCTTCGAACACGTTGACGGCGCGCCACTTGGGAATGAGCTCTTCGTAGTTGTCACCCTCCTGCGGCGTGATCACCAGTCGCTGCTTGCCCTTGGTGTCCTTGCCGAAGGACACGGTGCCGGAGATCTCCGCCAGGATGGCCGGTTCCTTCGGCTTGCGGGCCTCGAACAGGTCCGCAACACGCGGCAGACCACCGGTGATGTCACGGGTCTTGGACGACTCCTGCGGGATACGCGCGAGCACGTCGCCCACGTCCACCTGGGCATTGTCCTCGACGCTGACGATGGCGCCGGCCGGCAGGTAATACTGCGCCGGGATATCGGTGCCGGGGATCATGATGTCGTTGCCATCCTCGTCCACCAGCTTGACCATCGGCCGCATGTCCTTGGCTGCAACCTTCGCCTCACCGCCCTTGGCGGTAACCAGCTGGCTCGGATGCTCCTGGTTGCCACGGGTCTTCGGATCGG
>SKGQ01000209.1 GCA_007117515.1 Ectothiorhodospiraceae bacterium
CACCACCTGGCAGCTGTAGCCGAACTCGTTGTCGTACCAGACGTAGAGCACGACACGATTGCCGTCGACGATGGTGGACTGCGAGTCGACGACGCCGGCGTGGCGGGAGCCGATTATGTCGCTGGAGACCACCTCGGTGGAGGCCGTGTAGTCCACCTGATCCTGCAGGTCCGAGCGCAATGCGACCTGCCGCAGGTGAGCGTTCAGCCCCTCGCGATCGGTGGGCTTCTTCAGGCTCAGATTCAGCACCGCCAGCGAGACGTTCGGGGTCGGCACGCGGATCGCGTTGCCGGTGAGCTTGCCTTCCAGTTCCGGCAGCGCCTTGGCCACGGCCCTGGCGGCACCGGTGGATGTGATCACCATGTTCAGCACGGCGCTGCGACCACGGCGATCACCGGCGTGATAGTTGTCGATCAGGTTCTGGTCGTTGGTGAAGGAGTGCACGGTTTCCACGTGACCGTGTTCGACACCGTATTCATCATGAATCGCCTTCAGCACTGGCGTGATGGCGTTGGTGGTGCAGCTGGCCGCTGACAGGATGCGATCCTCGCTACCGATCATGTGCTCGTTGACGCCGTGCACGATGTTCTTGATGTTGCCCTTGGCTGGTGCCGTCAGCAGCACCCGGCCCACGCCCTTGGACTTGAGATGCAGGCCAAGGCCTTCCTCATCCGTCCAGCGGCCGGTGTTGTCCACCACCAGCGCATCCTTGATGCCGTACTGGGTGTAATCCACCTTGTCAGGACCATCGGCATAGATCACCCGGATGGTGTTGCCGTTGGCAACGATTGCCTGGGCCTCTTCATCCACATGCACCGAACCGTTGAACGGACCATGCACGGAATCACGGCGCAGCAGGCTGGCGCGCTTGGCGAGGTCGTCACCCTTGGCCTTGCGCACGACGATGGCGCGCAGACGCATCTTGTTGCCTACACCGGTGCGCTCGATCATAAGCCGCGCCAGCAGGCGGCCGATACGCCCGAAGCCGTACAACACCACATCCTGAAAGTCCTCCCGCCGCTCGCCCTGGCCGTCGACGATGTCGTGCAACTGCTCTTTAAGGTACTCGGTGATTGGCCGTTTCCTGCCTTCGCGCAGATAACCGACGGTCAGCTTGCCGAGATCCACGCGCGCGGGTGCCAGGTCCAGCTCGCTCAGTGCCTCCAGAACCGGGAAGCTGTCCTTGATCGACAATCCTTCGGATTCATACTCGCGAACGAATCGGTGGGCCTTGATGATGTCCAGCGTGCCGCAGTTCACCACCGGGCGGCTGTAGATGCGGGTCGCCACGCCCTTGTCCCGGTACATCTTCCCGATTAGCGGTAACATGCGCTCCGCCAGTTCCTGGCGTTCGGTCCAGTCCTCCAGATAGGCAGCCTGTTGTTCCTGACTCATGCTTCCTCCGACACTGTGACGGACGTGCCCGGCCACCGTGAGATGGCAGCGAACAGAAGGTACTGTCCCGGTTCGCCCGTTGGGGCGGACCAGCCGCACTTTCCAGAGATCGATTGCCCGCGGGAACGCGGGAGATCAGGGGTTCTCTGACATCCTAATGGTTGAAATATGGGAACTTTCAAAAAATTTTTGCGGATTCTACGCAGAACCGTTGGGGGAGTCACGTTGCGCTGCGGCGCAGGTCACGCAAGCGTGACGCGGCGCGGGGAGGCATGGCATGCGTCGTGACCTTGCCAGCGCCGTATCCCTCGACGCCACCCCGGAAACCGTCTGGCAGTGGTTGCATGACCTGCCCGCCTGGGCGGACTGGAATCCGGTCATTCCCGAAATCGAGGGCACCCTGGAAACCGCCGGCCGATTGCGGCTCAGGCTGGAGTTGCCGGACGCAAGGCCGCGGCGGCTTGAGGCGGAAGTGATGCGCGTGCTGCCACGGCAGGAACTGAGCTGGATTCTGCGTCTTGCGGTTCCCGGCCTGCTCGATTGCGAGCATCGATTTCTCTTGCAGGGGCCGGAACAGGACGGCGAGATTCATGGCTGCCGTCTGATCCAGCGGCTGCGCATCAGCGGAATCCTCGTCCCTTTCGTCTGGCCGAGGCTGCGCAAGCAACTCGGGACGGCGTTGCGGGACAGTAATGATGGACTGAAGGCTGCCGTTGCAAGGCAGCCGTTTTAGGTTTTACGTGTAACGTTTTATGAGGGCTCGCCGCGCACCCTGGCGCACGGCGATTACGCCCCTCACCTAAAACGTAAAACTTCAAACATTAAACGTGCCTCGCTTACGCGAGGCGCTTGTACTTGATGCGATGTGGGTTCAGGGCCTCGTCGCCGAGACGCTTCTTCCGGTCCGCCTCGTACTCCGAGTAATTGCCGTTGAAGATCGTGACCTGGCTGTCGCCCTCGAAGGCCAGGATGTGGGTGGCGATGCGGTCCAGGAACCAGCGGTCATGGGAGATCACCACGGCGCAGCCGGGGAAGGTCAGCAGGGCTTCTTCCAGGGCGCGCAGGGTTTCCACGTCCAGATCGTTGGTGGGTTCGTCGAGCAGCAGCAGGTTGCCACCGGATTTCAGCAGCTTGGCCAGATGCACCCGGTTGCGCTCACCGCCGGACAGGTCACCGATGTACTTCTGCTGGTCCGAGCCCTTGAAGTTGAAGCGGCCCACGTAGGCGCGGGAGTTGGTCTCGTAGCTGCCCACCTGGATCAGGTCCTGGCCGTCTGAGATCTCCTCCCACACCGTCTTGCTGTCGTCCAGGCTGTCACGGCTCTGATCGACCACGGCCAGTTCCACGGTTTCGCCGACCACCACCTCGCCGGCGTCGGGCTGTTCCTCGCCGCTGATCAGACGGAACAGGGTGGTCTTGCCGGCACCGTTCGGCCCGATGACGCCGACGATCCCGCCCGGCGGCAGCGAGAAATCCAGGTTTTCGTAGAGGAGCTGCTCGCCAAAGGCCTTACGCACACCGTGGAATTCCACCACCTTGTCGCCCAGCCGCGGGCCTGGCGGGATGTAGAGTTCCTGGGTTTCGTTGCGCTTCTGGAATTCCTTCGACTGCAACTCGTCGAAGCGCGCCATGCGTGCCTTGCTCTTCGCCTGACGGCCCTTGGGGTTCTGTCGCACCCATTCCAGTTCGGCCTTGATCGCCCGGTTGTGCGAGGCCTGCTGCTTCTTTTCCTGCTCCAGTCGCTTCTCTTTCTGTTCCAGCCAGGAGGAGTAGTTGCCTTCCCAGGGAATGCCGTGGCCGCGGTCCAGTTCCAGGATCCAGCCGGCCACGTTATCCAGGAAGTAGCGATCATGGGTTACCGCCACCACGGTGCCGGAGAACTCGGCCAGGAACCGTTCCAGCCAGGCCACGCTTTCGGCATCCAGATGGTTGGTGGGTTCATCCAGCAGCAACATGTCCGGGCTTGACAGCAGCAGCCGACAGAGCGCCACACGCCGGCGTTCACCGCCGGAGAGCTTGGTCACATCGGCCTCCCAGGCCGGCAGACGCAGCGCATCGGCGGCCTGTTCCAGCTTGCGCTCCAGTTCCCAGGCACCGGCTGCATCGATCTTGTCCTGCAGCTTGCCCTGTTCGGCCATCAGCGCCTCGAAGTCGGCGTCCGGCTCGGCGAACTGGGCCGAGACCTCGTTGAAACGGTCCAACAGGTTCTTGATCTCGGCGACGCCTTCTTCGACGTTCCCTCGAACATCCTTTTCCGGGTCGAGCTGCGGTTCCTGTGGCAGATAGCCGATGTTGATGCCCGGCTGTGGCCGCGCCTCACCCTCGATGTCGGTGTCCAGCCCCGCCATGATCCGCAGCAGCGTGGATTTCCCCGAGCCGTTGAGGCCGAGTACGCCGATCTTGGCGCCGGGGAAAAAGGACAGGGAAATGTCCTTCAGTATTTCGCGCTTGGGTGGCACCACCTTGCTCACCCGGTTCATGGTGTAGATGTATTGGGCCATTGCTGTTCACGTTCCGTCTCTGTGGGGAGCGCACATTATCCAGATGGTCCGAGCCCCGGGCAAAGAAAACGCGGATTTATTCTCGAGCCTGAGGGGATCGGTCGGCTTTTTCCTGGAAATACCGAGCCATTGACGCGTCTGCGCTGGAATCCGGGTTTGTTAATTCCGTCACCGAAACCCCGGTCGGGCTACTGAATACTGGCTGCTCCAATAATAAGAGAGACGCTGGTTGATTTGCCGACGCGGCAGAGCATCAGCGCTTCCCGAGGTGCGACACTCTGCTGGGTGCGCATCATCCTGCATGGGGAGGAGGTTGCGTGAACGAGCGAGAATTGCAGCAGGCCCTGGGCCTGAGTGAGCCCTGGCAAATCCTGCGCGCGGAAACCGATGCCGCCAGTCGCCGGGTGGATGTCTGGGTCAGTGATCAGCCTGCCAATGCCGGTCTGCTGCAACGGCTCGGGTTTGGCAGTCGTCGGCCCCGCCTGGTGCGCAGCGACGGCGAGCGTGTCTGGCGTCACTGCAACATCGGCACGTTCCGCTGCTTCGTCCATACCAACCACAGCCCGTCCGGCACGCTTTCCTTTCTTGGCTCCGCCGGAGCGCCGTTCACCAATGCCATGGCCATGCAGATCTCGGAGTTACTGGGCAGCGGCGCCAGCTATCGGGCGGTCTGCGCCGTACTGGATCTGGATTTCAAGGATGTCTGGCAGCTAAAGCGGGTCGGGGATCGGGAAGGTCTCAGCGTCGCCCGGCAAATGGGTGGTGGCGAGGAGGCCGAGGCAGCGCCAACCACTTCGGTCCCCGATCTCGCGGACCCGGTCTGGGACCGGCTCGTTGCCGGCGAATTGAACCATGCGGTGAAGGCACTCAACCTGCGATTGTTGCTGTCGCGGGTGCAGTCGCAGTTGCGCGGCATCGACGACAAGGAAATGCGCGAGATCAAGTACCGGGAACTGCGGCGCCTCTTCGTCAATAACGAACGCGGTCTGAAAGGCGAGCTGGATCGCCTGATAAGCGCGGCACGCTAGTCCGGATGAGAGGGGTGAATGCATGACGGCAGGGACCGCGGCGAAGAGCTGCCTGATGACACAGTCGGAGGCGGCGGAACGCATCCGGGGCGGAGAATGGCTGGCCATCGCAGGCGACAGGCAGGCGTTGCAGGATCTGCCGGCTGGCAACTGGATCGGCGGCAGTATCCCGTACTTCATGGGTCAGGATGGTGGCGAGACCAGCCGCGAAAAGGTGCATGTGACTCCGTTGCCGGTGGGCGCAGGGGCCCCGACGCTCCGGCGCTATGCGGTGGGTGACCTGCATCGCCTGTGCCTGGATGGCCCGGACAATGGCTATACGCTGTTGATCCTGCCGGCCATGTCCACGGTGCATGAACTGTTCTCGCGCAAGGGCCCGGAATTCGAGGACATGTTCCTCAAGCCCCTGCTGGGTTGGGTTGCCGGTTTCCATCTCGATCATGCACTGCCGCCGGTGGCAGTGGACGGCACCAGGGCGGAATTCCTCGAGGACATGGCGGTCGCGCTGCATGTGCCGCTGCCGGAAAACCAGTTTGCCGAGATCGGTATCGTCAACATCTTCGAGCAGGACGACGGTGACGTGATCCGCTTCCCGGATGCCAGCTTCGAGGTGGGTGACTGTCTGATCAACGGCGAGCCGGCAAATCTCGCCCACTACCTGCATGACCACGACGTCGACACCCGCCTGCCGTTGGTTGCCGATTACTGCGGCAGCAGCCTGAACGTCAGTATCAAGGACAGCCGGCCGGAGCAGGGCGCGGTATCCCTCTATGCGCCCGTGTTCCCCGACACCGATTATCGGCTTGCGCGGCCGGTGGATGATTACGTCAGTGCCTTCGAAAAGGCCCTGCCGCCGGAGGGGCGGCATTCGGCGCTGACCTTCAACTGCGTGCTGAACTACCTCTACTCGGGCCTGGAGGGCCGCCACACCGATGGCTTCGATGGTCCCATGACCTTCGGTGAAGTCGCCTATCAGCTGCTGAACCAGACCATGGTCTACATGGCGGTGCGGGAACTGGACTAACGATCTCAGTTGCCGTGCTGCGCCCCGCGTGGTGGTGCGCCGGCAGCCTCCAGCGCGGCCCACTCGTCATCGCTGTACAGGCGTGAACGGGTCAGAAAGCGCATTCCCTCCGGTGACTCCAGGGAAAAGCCACTGCCGCGTCCCGGAACCACGTCGATGATCAGATGGGTGTGTTCCCAGTATTCGTACTGGGCGCCGCCGATATAGAACGGCTGACCGGCGATTTCCCCCAGGTACACGTCCCGGGCGCCGACCCGGAATTCGTTGCGGGGGTAACACATGGGCGCGCTGCCGTCGCAGCAGCCGCCGGACTGGTGAAACAGCAGCGGTCCGTGAATTGCTGCCAGTCTTTCGATCAATTCCGCTGCGGCGTCGGTGACCGACAC
>SKGQ01000190.1 GCA_007117515.1 Ectothiorhodospiraceae bacterium
CCTTGCCGGCGAACGGTGAGGTGTTGACCTGGAAGGTCATGCTTACCGTGGGCTGGTCCACGCTCAGCGGCGTCAGTGCCTCAACGTGGGCTGGGTCGCACAGGGTGTCGGAAATATTCAGTCCATCGATGCCCGTGAAGGCGATGATGTCCCCGGCCTGGGCCTCGGGAACCTCGGTGCGGTCCAGTCCAAGGAAGCCCAGCACCTGCAGGATGCGACCATTGCGCTTCTTGCCCTCGCGGTCGATCAGGGTGATCTGCATGTTGGTCCTGACGCGACCGCGCTTGATTCGGCCAATCCCGATGACGCCCACATAACTGCTGTAGTCCAGCGAGCTGACCTGCATCTGGAACGGCCCGTCGGGATCCACGTCCGGGGTCGGAACGTGATCGACGATGGCCCGGAAAAGCGGCTGCATATCGCCTTCGCGTACATCGGATTCGTTGGAGGCATAGCCATTCAGTGCCGATGCATAGATGACCGGAAAATCCAGTTGTTCGTCGCTGGCGCCCAGCCGGTCGAACAGATCGAAGGTCTGATCGAGCACCCAGTCCGGGCGGGCGCCGGGGCGGTCCACCTTGTTGATGCATACCATCGGCCGCAGACCGGCCTCCAGTGCCTTCTGGGTCACGAAGCGGGTCTGTGGCATCGGCCCATCAACCGCATCGACCAGCAGCAGCACGGAATCCACCATCGACATCACGCGCTCGACTTCACCGCCGAAATCCGCGTGGCCGGGGGTGTCGACGATATTGATGCGGTACTCGTGCCAGCGGATGGCCGTGTTCTTGGCCAGGATCGTGATGCCACGTTCCTTCTCCAGATCGTTGGAATCCATGATCCGTTCGCCGGCGGCGGCCTTGCCTTCCAGGGTTCCGGACTGCTGCAGCAGCCGGTCCACGAGGGTGGTCTTGCCATGGTCGACGTGAGCGATGATGGCGATGTTGCGTAGATTCTGAATCACTGGGGTTCCACTGGTTGTTGCGGCGCGACATGCGAGCCGCGCGCATTATCCGTTGTTCGACAGGCAGATACAAACCCGATTTCGCCTTGTTTTCATTGTGGCGCCAGGGGTTTCCGTGGGGCGGACCGGACGGGTTATAGTCCTCGACGGAAACCCTGATGTATTTCCGCGTCTATGCCCGAGACCGGTTTTGGTCATCTGGCAAGGTGTGGTGCCGCTTCGCTAGCCGTCGGTTCATGGTTTCCACCAACAAGAAGCCGGGCGATTGGCCGGCCAGGCCGACGCGTAACGGAGAGACTGGAGGACAGAACGCATGCAGCGGATCGTGCTATTTCGTCATGGACCGGCCGAGGATCCCTCGGACGAAATCGCGGACACGGCGCGCGCACTGACCGACAAGGGTCGCAGGAAAACGGAAAAAGCCGCCCGCGGCTTGAGCACCTTGCTGGGCTCCGTGGATCTCCTGCTGAGCAGCCCGCTGCTGCGTGCCGTTCAGACCGCGGACATTCTCGACGAGCATCTGCATGTACCGCGGCGGGAAGAAACCAGCTTGCTGGAGCCCGCCGCCAATCCCAGCGCGGTGCTCGACTGGCTGGCCGATGATGAATCCGAACTGGCGGTCCTGGTCGGTCACGAGCCCCATCTGAATCTTCTCGCCGGACTCGCACTCACCGGCAGCGCCGAAGGGTTTCTGGTATTCCGCAAGGCGGGTGCCGGGATGATCGAATTTCCTGATCGGGCGGCACCGGGTAAGGCGGAGCTTCGCTGGCTGCTGTCGCCATCGCATCTGACCCGTAAACCCGCCACCTGATGGCCCTGCTGCCACGCAGACGGCGCCGCGCTCCGGAGATCGTCGCTGCGGTCGATCTTGGTTCGAACAGTTTTCACATGGTTGTTGCACGCCAGGAACAGGGCGCGCTGAAAGTACTCGACCGGATCAAGGAAATGGTCCGACTCGCTGCTGGACTGGAGGCAGACGATAGTCTGGCAACGGATGCCGTGGAGCGGGCCATCGCCTGCCTCGAACGCTTCGGCCAACGGGTTCGCGAACTGCCTCGGGGCAGCGTGCGGGCAGTAGGCACCAATACCCTCCGCAATGCAGCCAATGCCCGCGAGTTCATGCAGCAGGCCGAGCAGGCCCTGGGGCATCCGATCGAGGTTGTCTCTGGCGTTGAGGAGGCGCGCCTGGTGTATCTGGGTGTTGCCGACGGCCTGGCCGATGACGGCCTGCGGCGGCTCGTGGTCGACATCGGCGGTGGCAGTACCGAACTGATTATCGGCGCCAGCCATGAACCGCGTGTGATGGAAAGCCTCGAAATGGGCTGCGTATCCCTCAGTCGGCGGTTCTTTGCCAACGGTAAATTCGACAAGGCTTCGGTGGAAAAGGCGAGACGAGCGGTGCTGCAGGAACTCGAGCCCGTGGAGCGCCGCTATCGCCGGGCGGGCTGGGAGCAGGCGGTCGGTACATCCGGAACCATCCGCGCCGTGCAATCGGTAATCAGCAGCCAGGGCTGGAGCGAAGGGCCGATCACCGCCGATGGGCTGGCACAGACGGTCAAGGCCGTGCTCAAGGCGGGTTCCGTGAAGAAGCTCGACCTCAAGGGACTGGGCAGTGACCGGGCGCCGGTTTTCATTGGCGGCGTGCTGGTGCTTGAGGGCGTCTTCCGCAGTCTCGACATCGATGCCATGGAGGTGTCCGAGGGCGCGCTCCGTGAGGGGCTGCTCTACGATCTGCTTGGCCGTTTCACGGCGGAAGACATCCGGGACCGTTCCGTGGCGGCATTGGCCAAGCGTTACCACGTCGACGATGAACAGGCGGCCCATGTCCAGGCCACGGCGTTCGACTGTCTGGCACAGGTTGCTGAAACCTGGGGGCTGGATCAGGACATGGAGCAGTGGTTGTCCTGGGCCGCCCAGCTGCATGAGATCGGTCTCGACATCGCCCATAGCCAGTACCACAAGCATGGCGAGTACATTGCCCGTAACGCTGATATGGCGGGCTTCTCCCAGCGCGATCAGATGATCCTGTCGACCTTGATCCGAACGCACCGGCGAAAGCTCAATCGAAATCTGTTCAAGGAGCTGCCGGACAGCCTGCAACAGCCGGTCAGTCGCCTGGCAATCCTGCTCCGGCTGGCGGTCGTTCTGCATCGGGGGCGCCCCCAGGATGGTGTGCCTCCCTTCGATCTGGCATTGGGGAGTGACGGCGAAAGTCTGAGTCTGGCGCTCGACGCCGATTGGTATGAGGCGCATCCCCTGGTGCAGGCGGACCTGGAGGAAGAGGCACGTTACCTCAAGGGCCTGGATGTGGAACTGGAGTTCGGGCCCCCGGAATGACCATGACCGAATCGGCATTGCGCCCTGCCCGGTGACTGAAACCGATCTCCGGCGCAGACGTGGGAATAAATCAGTGTTTCCCTAGAGAAACAGACTGCCGGCGACGGCAGCGAGCATGATCAGCATCCACACCGGAACCCGTCCCCAGGCCAGCGCCGCGATGATTGCCAGCGCGACGATAAGGTCCCGTCCTTGCGATAGCCCCGCGGTCATCACCGGATCGTAGAAGGCGGCAGCGAGAATTCCGACGACCGCGGCGTTGACGCCACCGAGCAGTCGGCGCACGCGTTGGTTTCCGCGGACCCGTTCCCAGAATGGCAGGATCGCGAGTACCAGCAGGCTGCCGGGCAGAAAGATCGCGACCACCGCCAACAATCCCATGCCCACACCTCCCGCGCTGCTGCCAATCAGGCCGCTGAACGAAAACAGTGGACCCGGCATGGCCTGGGCAAGGCCATATCCGGCAAGGAAACTGTCCGAAGAGATCATGCCGGTCTGCACCGTCTCGGCGTGCAGCAGGGGCAGCACGACATGACCTCCACCGAACACCAGCGCGCCGGCCCGGTACATGGAGTCCAGCACTGTCACTGCCATTTGACTGCCGAGTCCGGCAAGCAGCGGCAGCCCCAGTAATCCGGTGATGAACAGCGCACCGGCAAGCACGGCGCCGCGGCGGCCGATGGCCAGACGCAGGCCGCCTCCAGCGGTCGTGTCCGACTCGGGCACCAGCCAGTGAGCCAGGGCAGCACCGAGAACGATGCCTGATAACTGACCAAGTACGGTTGGTACGAAAACCGCCAGCAGGCAGGCGAGAGCAGCAATCGTCAGCCGGCGGAAATCCGGCGTCAGGCTGCGCGCCATGCCCCAGATGGCCCAGGCCACTACACCCACCGCGGCGGCCTTCAGCCCCTGTAGCAGACCGGCATGCTGACTCAGGTCCGTGCCGCTGAGGGTGAGTCCGGCCACGATCATCAGCAGGGCGGATGGCGCCGTGAATGCGAACCAGGCGGCGAGGGCGCCACCAGGACCGGCTCGGTGCAGACCGATCGCCATGCCGACCTGACTGCTTGCCGGACCAGGCAGAAACTGGCACAGGGCAATCAGCTCGGCGTAGGCGCGACCGTCCAGCCATTGCCGCTCGCGGACGAAAACGGTCTGGAAAAAACCCAGGTGGGCAACCGGTCCGCCGAAGGAGGTCAGTCCCAGCTTCAGAAATGCCAGGAAAACCTCTCGTACCGTTCCCTGGCGCTCGTCAGGCGACTCCGTCAATGCGGGCCGGCAACACTGCGGGCGACCGGTGTTTCGACATCGCTATATTCAAGCAACGCGGCCATCGTCTGGGACAGCCGTTCCCGCGCCCGGCCCGCGACGATCACCAGATGCTGCCAGGCTTCGTCTTCGCAGGCGGTCACCCGGTCGACATAGGCCGTCCAGTCCTCCCGAGTCATGCGCGATGTCAGGCGGGGTGGTCGACACGTCTCATCCGCCTTGGCCATGCCGTATTGCGCGAGCTGGGTCATGACATCGTCCATGAGTACGTCGAAAGCGGCCATATACTGCATTGCAGCGTGCAGGTGAGGGTGGTCGAACTCCGTTGACCAGACGGCTTTACGGAATGCCTGACCGGTGATCGGTGGTGGGCCATCCAGATCGCGCTCTGGCAGGGTTTCCGTTTGATCGAATGTCATCCGGTCGTCGAGCAGGGCATCCAGGTCGACCTCGCGTTGGCGACTCGCCACATCATAGAGCACGGCGCTCACCATCATGTGATGAACGCGGTCATGCATGATGTCGGTGAGCTGCACCAGGGCATGCCAGCGCCTGTCGCCATCGCGGTCTTCCAGGGCGGCCAGATAGTCACTCCACTGACCACCCGACAGACGCCGGTTGAAATCCGGGACTGCTTCGGCGTCACCGGCTTCCCGGCCGTAACGGGCCAGCTCCGTCATCGTTTCATGCATGTGATTGTGCAGCACGCCCAGGGTCTGCTGGCTGTGCGCCCAGCCGTCGTCCTCGACGATGTGTTCCAGAACGTACTGCCGGAAATCGCCGCCGCTGATCGAATTCATGCGGAAATCGTCCCGATGTGGCAGCTCGTCTCCGATTGCGGATGTTGCGGCTAGGGCGGCAAGAACTGTCAGAAGCCAGCGCATGATGGTCCTCCGGGATAGGCGTCAGGAACAAGGTGGAATCAGGCACGCTCCGCCCAGCGCTCCAGCAGCGCGCTCTGGGACGAAAATGGCTCCTCGCCATCCTGCTGGATAGCCCTTTCGTAGCCACCGTCGTCCCGCATCAGCCAGGCCTGGGCGTTGTCTCGCAGATAGCTCTCCAGGTCGTCCAGTACCTGGGACTGGAGGTCCGGATCGCAGATCGGGAAAGCGGTTTCCACGCGGCGGAAGAAATTTCGTTCCATGCAGTCAGCGCTGCTTAGATACATGTGGGGTTTGCCGTCATTGGCGAAGTAGTAGACCCGGGTGTGCTCGAGAAAGCGGCCGATGATGGAACGCACGCGGATATTGTCGGAAACGCCGGGCACCCCCGGGCGCAGGCAGCACATGCCGCGGACGATAAGGTCGATGCTGACGCCGGCGCAGGAGGCGGCATACAGGGCCTGGATGAAGCGCGGTTCGACCAGCGAGTTGACCTTGACGATGATGCGTCCATTGCGGCCGGCTTCGGCGTGCGCGGCCTCTTGCTCGATCATCCGGATCAGACTCTCGTGCATCGTGAACGGCGATTCCAGCAGCTTGTTCAGCCGTGACACCTTGCCCAGGCTGGTGAGCTGCTGAAAGATCCGATGCAGGTCCCCACCGAAGGCGGGGTCGCTGGTAAGCAGCCCATAGTCGGTGTAGAGCCGAGCGGTGCGTGAGTGGTAATTGCCGGTTCCAAGATGCACGTAGTTGCGTAAACCCTGTTCCTCACGGCGCACCACCAGCACCATCTTGGCGTGGGTCTTGTGCCCGACCACGCCGTAGACCACG
>SKGQ01000126.1 GCA_007117515.1 Ectothiorhodospiraceae bacterium
GGTCGCCGCTTTGCTACCGCACCAACAAGCCTGGATGCCCGATGATCCGGCGCTGGAACAACACGCCGCGGCACTATTCGTCACAGCAGACGACCGTCTGCTGATGGGAACCCAGTCCGGCCGCATCTGCCTGCATGATGGCGACTGGCAAGCCTACGGGACGGTTGCCGGCGAGCGCGCGGTGACGCGCCTGGGAATGCGTGGCGAACAGCTGCTGATTGCGGCCCCGGATGGTCTGTTCGATCTGGACGGTCGGGTGGATAGCATCAACCAACGAATCTCTGACGTACGTGCCTTCGACGACGACAGCCTGCTGGCTGGCGGCGCACCGGGCGTACTGCGGTTCACCCAGGAGGGCTGGCAGGATACCGGCCTGCGCCAGCGGCTTACCGATGCGCCGGTCTATCGCGTCTGGCAGGACCAGGCCGGGCACCAGCATGCAGGCACGATTGGCGAGGGCATCTGGTCACGAACCTCGACCGGAACGGCATGGCAGCCGAACCGCGAGGGCCTGCCCGCGCCCCTGAACGTCTTCGCCTTCGCCGAGACGGCGAACGGCATACTGCTGGCCGGCACGGATCAGGGCGTTTTCTGGCAGGCAGAGACGGGGGCAATGTGGCGCCCGCTGCATGGCAGCGCCGATCGGAAGACCCGGTACCTGGACCTGCTGATCGATGACCGCGAGTCGGATGCACCGATACTGCTCGGGGCAACCGACGATGGCGTGCTGCAGGTCCGCCTGGTGCCCCGTGAGAAATGGCTCGAAACCCGTGGCCAGGTGGAACTGCTGCCCGTGGGGCCACCCGGACTGGATGGCGGTATCTCGCATCTGGCCATCAGAAACGACGAACTCTGGGCCGCGGCCGGATCTGTCTACCGCTTCCAGCCGGTAGCGCCAGCGATTCGGCTGCCGCTGATGCTGTTCAGTGGCATCCTTTTCGGGCTCGGTGTCTTCCTGCTGGGCATGCTGCGCTGGCGGGTGCGTGACTGACAAGCAACTGCGCAACGTGAACGCGGAGGTGTGAACAGGCCCCGGGAGCGGTATCGTTGGCGCTTTCGGACTGGAAAGTGCGTCATGGGCCCGTTAAAGGTTGGACTTTTCATGCTCGCGGCGATCGCCGCCGCTATCGGATTCACCGGGCTGGCCGGCGTTTACTCGGGCCTGGCGCAGGCGATTTTCCTGCTGACCTCGTTGGGCTGGCTTTCCGTTTTGATTCTGGAAAAACGCTGAACCGAAGGGTGCGGACGAATGCCTGCCAGTGGCTCGTGACGATGTCTTCCATGGTCCACCTTCCGTAACGCAAAATCCCGACTGGCGTTCCTGCCAGTCGGGATTGTTAGCTCCAGAAGGACGCTCGCCGAATCAGGCCTTCAGCCGATCAGCCGTGGTGTCCACATCGGTTGTGATGCCCCACAGAGCCTTGTCGAGGCCGTCAGCCTGGTCTTCCTCCGAGACCCGAAGACCAATCGTGCGCTCCAGCACGAAGGCCAGCACGATGGCGGTGATTACGCCGGCGCCGATGCATACGGCAACGCCGGTCAGCTGCATCAGGAAACTGATCTCGCCATGCTGGAAGGCGAAGGCTCCCTCCTCGATTCCCAGGTAGCCACCGCGCGGCGTGCCGGATTTAAGTATCCCCAGCATCAGCAGGCCGTAGGATCCCGCACCAATGAACAGTGGGATCAGCTTATGCTCGTCAATCTGCAGTTTCAGCGTGAGCTCGTAGACAGCGTAGGCAACCAGGGGCGCACCGAGGGCGACCAGGAACATCTGCCACGGCACATAGACATCAAAGCCGGATGCACCCGCCACGTAACCCGCCAGTGGCCCCAGAAGCAGATAGCTGTATTTGCCCGTACTGTAGGCAATGGCTGCCCCCATCAGGGCACCGCCGGCCCAGGCCACACCATAGTTATTGAAAGCGATACCGACACTGGTGTCCGCCATCGTGACGCTCACCGCCAGCGCTTCCGGATCGAAAAAGAACAGGCAGGACAGGACTGACCCGGCGTGAAAAACGAACCACTAAAACTCGAAGAAACCAAGACTCTGGCCAACCGACGCTCGCACGAGAACCGCAAGATGGAGTTGGAACAGTACATCGGCAGCGTTCTCCGGGGGCGGCGCATCGAGCAGTCGCTGACCATTGCCGAGGTTGCCGAGCGTGCCGAACTGAGCCGGGGAATGGTCAGCAAGATCGAAAACGGACAGGTCGCGACAAGCCTGGACTCCCTGGCACGCATCACGGCGGCGCTCGGCATGACGCTGTCACAACTGTTTCGCGATTACGACTCTGCGGAAGCGGACGCGCAGCTGGTCAAGGCGGGCGGCGGCATGGAGGTGGTGCGAATGGGCACGAAGCGCGGCCACACCTACCATCTGCTGGCGCATCATCGGGGCCATCAGAAGAATTTCGAACCCTTCCTGATCTCTATGGACGACGAAAGCGAGGCGTTCCCGACCTTTCAGCATGAGGGCACGCAGCTGATCCACATGCTTCAGGGGCGAATTGACTACCGCCACGGAAAGCGTGTCTACGAACTTGAGGAAGGGGACACGTTCACGTTTGACGCCCGCGTTCCCCACGGCCCGGAGCAGCTGGTGCGGGTGCAGATCCGGTTCCTCGCCATCACCATTTTCGGCAACGGCGAGTAGGGAAACACCGATTGACTCCCTGAACGGATCATCTGCGCGACTCTGCCGGCAGGGCGCGTACGACTTCCAGCACCGAATCACGCTCGGTGAACATGACGAAACCGCCGAAGACGGCCAGCACCAGGCCAAGCAGGAAATTCCAGTCCGGCAGTTGCAGCGCGAATGCGGCAACGAACAACACGGTGAAGACGGCATAGAGATCGCCCACCGCTTGGCCGCGGCCCACGCCGATCAACGGGAATGACCTGTACCAGGTGACCTGGCCGAAGGCGAAGCTGACGCCAGCCAGTAACAGCATGACCAGTGTCGACGGCGTCGACAGGGCCTGCATCGCAAGTTCCAGCACTGGAAAATCCGTCAGCCAGACCACCATGGGGAGCACCAGCAAGAGCCAGTAGGCGGCCTCCGCGGTAAATCGAATGGTAAGGCCGGCATCCGGGTCGGACACATCCATGACGCGCCCGGCAATGGCGCCCTCCACGCCCCAACCAACCGCGGTCATCGCACCACCGAGATATCCCAGCCAGGCGCCGTCACCGGTGCCGGAAAACCCGGCCAACAGCCCGGGACCGAAAACCGTGACGCCACCGGCAATAATGATGAAGATACCAACGGCCACGCGCAGCGTGATTTTTTCGTGGTACCAGAGCCGCGCCAGCAGAGCGCCAACGATCGGATACAGCAGGCCGGCGACCGCGGCGAACACCGCACCGATGAATCCCATGGCGAGAAAACCACCGAACAGGGCCATAGGTCCGCCAAAGAATGCCGCCACCATGTACCAGGAACTGATGGAGCGCACCTGGCGCATGGTCCGCCGGTAATCCGGGATCTTGCCGAGAACGCCGATCCATAACAGGGCAAACAACAGCATGGTCACGACGTTCAACGCCGCGATCACGGTCGCCGTCAACAGGAAAACGGAGGCCGTGTCCTCGCGACCTGCGGCAAATGCCGGTTCATACCAGAGCGCTGTCGCCGGGATGTACCAGGCGCCGGCCAGAACCGCGGACCAGAGGGCCCAGATGAAGCCCCACCGAATACGCCCGGCATGGTACTGCGCCCGCGCCCCATCCAGGGACGGCCCGCCTCTCGCCGAGACAGTCATCGGAGAAGCCGCGAATCGCCCACGATGCGCGCCAAGCTAGGAGTCACATTGTGCCTTGAGGCAGTCATCATCAAAGCCGATAGGCAAAGGTTCGGGCCTGGTAAAGCGCCACGGCGCACAGCAGGCTGATACTGATGACCGCGAGCAACGGCGCCGCCGGATAGCCCCAGTAAGCGTTCATTGCGCCTCCCCTCGCGAAGATGACGAGCGGACGGTTCCGCCAAGGCCGGTATCCAGCAGGCGCTGCCGACCGAATGCATTCAGGCGAAACCGGAACAGGATTCGTCCTCGCCCGAAATAGCCTTCGCTGTCGATGGCCTCGTCAACACTCTCGATCACCCCGCTCGCATGCAGATCCACGAGAGTGAGCCGGATCACGCCGCGCCAGTAATGGCCTGACAGTGCGTAATGGCTTTCCACAAGCCGCGCCAGCTGCCAGTCCCACAGACCATCGTCACCGACCTCGTCGATGCGCTGCAGAAGCCAGCCCTTGATATGCAGGTGCGGCACGAAGCCCTCCATTCGCCACGCCGGCGAAGCGTTGTTTCCCCATTGATGCCGTGCATGGCCCGTGCCGACCTCCGCGCAACGAGGCCGGATCTTCTCCCGAGACGATGCATACGCACTCGGGCATGACTGCCGCGGGCAGGTCGATGTTTCTCCAGGGGCAGGCTTTTTGCAGCTCAGGAACATGTCGTCTCTATTTCGTACGACGATCCTGAATTGCAAAAATGATATGGAGGAACACCGATGACGAAAAACCACCCGATTCTTTCTCGTGGTCGACAGGCGGCCCTGGGAGCGACGCTGCTGCTCGCCGGGACCGGCGTCGTTCAGGCCGAATTCAGTGCCAACATTGGCGTTACCAGCAACTACATGCTTCGCGGACTGACCCAGACCGACGACGGCGCGGCCGTCCAGGGCGGGCTGGACTATGCCCACGAATCCGGCGTCTACGTGGGCACATGGGCCTCGAACGTTGATTTCGGTGACGGATTCACCGGCTATGAGCTGGACGGCTGGATCGGCTTTGCGGGAGCCTTCGAGCAGCTCAACTACGATCTCGGCTACATCTACTACGCCTATCCCGGCCGCCGGGATCTCAAGGACTCGGATTTTGGCGAGCTCTACCTGAATCTGAACGTCGACATGCTTACCGACGGGGTGTTCTACGTCACCAACACGGAAAGCGCGGTTCGCGAGCAGTTCAAGGACGCGGTCTATTACTACGCCAGTCTCGACCTGCCGATCGCGGAAGACTGGTCGGCAGGCGCCACTCTGGGCCGCCAGGACTTCCGCAGCAGCGCTGCCCGGGGATGACTACACCCACTGGCAGCTTGGCGTGACCCGGCACACTGAATGCAGCGTTACGGCATCCACCCGCCACGACAGAAGACCCCGTTCCGCTGACCCGAGGCAGCCACTCCTCCACACGCTCTGATGCGGACCCGTTCAGTATCTGCTTGAAAGAAGTCAGCGTCGATGGCGCGCCGCCAGCTCCACATAATGCCCGGCAGAGTACCGCAGGAAGGCTTTCTCATCATCGCTCAGCGGTCGTTTTTCCCTGGCGGGGTTGCCGATGTACAGATGCCCGGCCCGCAGATGCTTGCCAGGAGGCACCATCGAGCCGGCACCGACGATGACCTCATCATCCAGCACCGAGCCATCCATGACGGTGGCCGACATGCCGACCAGGCAACGGTCGCCGATGGTGCAGGCGTGGATCACTGCATTGTGGCCGATGGTCACATCCTCGCCGACGATGGTCGGGTAGCCCTCGGGATTCATGCCGCCAGCATGCGCCACATGCACGATGGTGCCATCCTGAATGTTGGTCCGGGCACCGATGCGGATGTAATTGACGTCACCCCGGATCACCGTCATTGGCCAGACCGAGGCCTCGGCACCGAGCACCACATCCCCGATCACCAGCGCGGCCGGATCAACCCAGGCATTCGCGCCCAGTTCCGGAGTCTTGCCATCAAATACGCGCAGCATTGCTGTCTCCCTTTCTGCGGTGGCTGTCGTCGTCGCCGCGAGCGGCCCGCCGGCCCTGGATCAGGCCTGACTGAGCGTCATTGTAAACGGAGCCGGTGCCAGAGGCCGACACCTTGACCGGAACCCTTGCAACGGGAACCGACTCCATAAGCCCTGCGAGCCGTGGCATCATCCACGCATCATGCCGTGGCACAGAGCAGTGCCGCCGACCACAGAATGGACAGGAGTTCCGACCATGAGCAACCCGCTCCTCGACACCGAGGGCCTCCCAGCCTTCTCCGCGATCCGACCAGACCATGTGGAGCCGGCCATTGACGCCCTGCTCGCCGAAAACCGGGCACGACTCAATGCCATACTTGAGGGCCCCGCACCGCCAAGCTGGGACACGGTGGTCGCACCCCAGGAGGCGATGGATGACCGGCTGAGTAACGCCTGGTCGCCAGTGAGCCATCTGAATGCGGTGATGAACAACGATGCCCTGCGTGAGGCGTACAA
>SKGQ01000191.1 GCA_007117515.1 Ectothiorhodospiraceae bacterium
CAGGAACCAGCAGTGAAACAACATCATCAGCGGCGCCAGCAATAAGGTCGCCATCGTCTCCAGCAGCGCACTGCCGACCAGCCGCCAGCGACGACTGGCGCGTGCCGACCCGGTCAGGCACAGGACAATGCCCATCCGCCGGGGCCCGAACAACAGCACCACCGTGCCCGCGAACAGCAGCCTGTCGATATCATGGCGTTGCTCGGCGGCCAGTCGGCTTGCCGCATCCGGGGCCTGGGCGACGGCCGCGCCGGCATCGGCGATCAGCGTCGGATCGAACCAGCTGGTCAGCAGCAAAACCAGCCAGAGCAGGGAGACCAGAAAGCTGCTGGCCCCCATCAGCAGATGCAGGCGGCTCATCGGATGCAGGCCCCGCTCACCGAGCAGACGCAGATGCTGCAGGTTGCCCTGGGCCCAGCGCCGGTCCCGGCGCGCATAGTCGATCACGTTGCCCGGCAATTCCTCATAGCTGCCAGACAGCTCGGACAGGAACCAGACATCCCAGCCGGCGCGCTTCATCAACGCCGCCTCGACGAAGTCGTGGCTCATGATTTCACCGCCAAGCGGCGGCTTGCCCGGCAGCAGCGGCAGACCGCAGTGAGCGTGGAACGGGGCTAGCCGGAGGATCGCGTTGTGACCCCAGTAGTTGGCCGTGCTGCCCTGCCAGAAGCTGCTGCCGGCAGCCAGCAGTGGCCCGTAAAGGGCGGCACCAAACTGCATCAAACGGCCGAACAGGGTGCGCTGGCGCACCGGCATCGGCGCGGTCTGGATCAGTCCGGCGCGCGGATTACGCTCCATCAAACCGACCAGCCGTACCACGGTCTCGCCTTGCATCAGACTGTCCGCATCCAGCACCAGCATGTAGCGGAAATGGTTGTGCCAGCGCGCGCAGAACTCCGCCAGATTGCCGGCCTTGCGGCCACTGTTCTCGGTTCGCCGTCGGTAATGCAGCGCCATGCCGGCCGGCAGCCGCCCGCGCAGGCTGTCTACGGCCCGCTGTTCCCGGGCCGCAATCTCCGGGTCGTTGCTGTCGCTCAACAGGAAGACGCTGAAATGCGCGGCCTGGCCAGTGGCGGCAATGGATCGGCAGCAGGCCTCGAGACCGCGCACCGAGCGCTCGGGATCTTCGTTGTAGATTGGCATGACCAGTGCGGTACCGCCGTGAGACGGTAGCGCCACGGGCTCTGACACATCGGCAGGCAGACGCCGCAGGCTCAGCGGATCGCGACGGCACAGCCGCAGCACCAGGCCGATCAGCGCGGTCCAGAACGACTGTCCGATCCAGGCGAACAATGCCGTGAACAGGAGCAGCGCCAGGCCACTACGGAAGTCCAGTTCATCGGGTCCGATCACCACCAGCATGGCGCTGGCCGCCATTACCGTACCGAGCAGCACGAGGCCGAGAAACAGACATCGCCGCAGCGCCAGCCACGGCGCATGCAGCTTCACCGGATCACTGTTCATCCGGATACCAGACGTAGCTCCAGGTCTCACTGAGGACCTCGTCGCCGCGGAGCAGTCGAAGGCGCATGTCGACTGGCTCCGTGCCGTCCGGCGTCAGCAGAAACGTGGCGCGGAGACCATCATCGTCCGGCAGTTGCGAGACCCGGAGATCCTCCATGGCCCCCTGGGCCAGGTCGAGTTCGGCCTGCACCTGATCGGCCGGAATGTCGAGTGGCTGAAAGTCGACAATGAACCGGCGCACCGTCTTCGGCGGCGGATCCGACTCCCCCGGAATGGCTCCCCAGCCGGACCGGGCGCGGACAACCCGCGCTCTGTCGTGCGCGGCCGGTGCGTGATCCCGGGTCGTGACCCGGTAGCGGTAATGGCGCCGCTCGCCGGCGAGCAGGCTGCTGCTCGAAACCCAGTAGGCAACGATATTGTCCTCAGTCTCCGTATCCGTAGGGATTTCCACCAGTTCCACCCGACCACCCTGACTCCAGTCGCCGGCCAGCGGTGTAACCCAATAGCCGGGCCGCCGGTGATACTGCGCTTCCAGATCCAGATAGCGACCGAACGCGCGCTGACGCTGCATCAGACCGAAGCCACCTGGGCGATCACCGTCCAGCAGACTGGTCACGCGCAGCTGCCGGCGGTTGCTGAGCGGTCGCCAGATCCACTCACCGGCCGAGGTCTGCATCAGCAGGCCGTCGGAGTCATGCACCTGGGGCCGAAAGTCATCTGGCGTCGCGCCGTCGGTCTGGCCATGCAGAAACATGCTGGTCAGCGGCGCGATACCGGGCTTGGTCACGTCCTTCCGCGCAAACACATGGGCGTCAACGGTGAACTCGGTATCCTCGTGCACCGCGAGCTCGAAGCGGTAGGCGCCGGTGACCGAGACACTGTCCAGCAGGGCCAGCACCGTCACCGTGTCCGCGTCGCTGGACGGCAGCAGCCAGAATTCGCGGAAGGCCGGAAACTCCTCGCCACCGGGCTCCGCCGTGTCGATGGCCAGTCCCCGGGCGGACAAACCGTAGACATGGCCCGGCCCCACCAGCCGGAAATAGGAGGCGCCGAGGAATACCGCGACCTCATCGTGGACCTCCGGCCGATTGATGGGATAGTGCAGGCGGAAACCGGCATGCCCACCAACGGTGGCCGCCTCGTCTTCCAGGGCGGCGGCGGAATGCTCGTAGTGAAAGCGTGCGGAGTCGAATTCCAGTTCCCGCAGGGTCCCGTCGAGGTCGTCGACGTGGATCCGCACCGGATCCGGAAACAGGAATCCGCTGTGAAACAGCTGCACCCGGAATCCATCCTGCTCCGCCCAAAGGGCCTGCTCCGGACGGAACCGGATGTTGCGGTACTGGTCGTAGCTCATGTCATCCAACGCCGGCGGCAGAACGTCGTCCGGCGCCTGATACTCCGTCGCGGCAAGCGCCTCGGCCTGCTCGATCACGGCAGCAAAAGCCGGGTCCGTGTCCGCAGCCGCAAGCGAACTGACCCCCAGACCCAGGATCACGGCCAGCGACAGGCGGGTACGGCGAGAAGAAACCCACATGGCATGTTCCCTGACTGATGGTTACCGAGAGTCCGACGCTGCTGGCGCCGTCATATAGCCGTCTCGATTCACGGACGGACAGTGCGTGGCTACAGCAAACGTGGGACACCCCATTGATGAGTAAGGTTTCCAGCGACATGCGGAAGGATCTTCGGTGAGCAACGCCCTGACCACGCGCGACAACACCACCTGGCGCGGGCCTCTGGCACGCCTCCTGCTTCTGCTCTGCGTGCTGAACGTCGGCCTGCTGGCACTGGAGCTGGCACGCCATGACGGATTCGGACCGAACCGGCTGGCTCTTGAGGCGCTTCTGCTGACCGGTGCCTTCGGCCTGCTGGCCGGCCGCAAGGGCGTTCGGTGGTTAGCCTTCGGCACCGCCGGCGTCGCGACCGGACTGCTGGCACTGGCCCTGGCCGACGCCCTGGCGCGTTACAGCCTCAACCGTCCCCTGAATCTTGGTCTGGACCTGTCCCTGATAGCCTCGGTGTTTCACCTGGTTGCGGGAAACGTCTCGACCGCCGCCGCCTGGCTGGCCGCGCTGCTCGCAGTGGTCGCGCTGTTGCTGTTCGGCGGTGCGGTTTACTGGCTGGTACGGCGTCTGCCGGCACGCATCGCGTTTCGCAGTCTGACCGGCGGGGTTGCGATGGTGCTGCTACTCGCCGGCCTGACCGGGTTGCTCGGCCGCGACCTGCTGCCGCAGCTTCCCCGCGTCATCACGCCGGCCTGGACCATGCTTCAGGACCAGGCCCACTGGGTGGAGCGAACGCGACAGGAACGCGCGGATTTCAGCGCGATGCTGGAACGGCGCGACGCCGCCGGCACACGACAGGGCCTGACGGGCCTGACCGAAACCGATGTGGTCGTCGGCTTCATCGAATCCTACGGTGTGTCTGCGGTATTCGACGAGCGCTATGCGCCGATTGTCGTACCGCAACTGGACGATCTGGAAAGGCGTGCCGAGGCAGCCGGCCTGTCATTGGTCAGCGGCACCGTGAATGCACCCGTTTTCGGGGGGCAGTCATGGCTTGCCCATGCGAGCTTCCTGACCGGGCTGTGGATCGACTCCAACCTGCGGTATGAACTGCTGCTGCAGACCCGGCAGGACACCCTGGTGGACGATTTTTCCGCGGCCGGTCATCACACAGCGGTCCTGATGCCAGCGATCACGATGCCGTGGCCGGAAGGTCGCTGGTACGGCTTCGATACGCTGCTTGAGGCCGCGGACCTGCCCTATGCCGGACCACCGTTCAACTGGGTGACCATGCCTGACCAGTACACCTGGTCGTATTTCCAGGAAACCGTTCGCGCCGAGTCACCTCGGCCATTGTTCGCGAAACTGGCACTGATCAGTAGCCATGCGCCCTGGGTACCGATCCTGCCGGTGATCGAGGACTGGTCGAGCATCGGCGATGGTGAAATCTTCATGCAGTGGGAGGGCAAGGGCGAGACGCCGGCATCGCTGTGGCGGGATCATGACCGCGTGCGCGAACATTTCGCCCGCTCGGTGGCCTATTCGCTGGAGGTTTCCGCGTCTTACATGGAACGGTTCATGGACCAGGACACCTTGCTGATCCTGATCGGCGACCACCAACCTGCGCGCATGATCACCGGACCAGATCCCAGCGCCGGCGTGCCCGTGCATATCATCAGCGCGGACCCGAGACAGCTCGAGGCCTTCCGCGATCAGGGATTCGTCGACGGCGGCATGCCACCGGACCAGTTCACCGAACGCAGCATGGCGGACATCCGCGGCTGGCTGCAGCAGGCATTCGGTACCAGCAAGTCCTCGACCGAAGACTGACGGCGAATTCCCGGGACCGATCAGGCCGAGGCATTGGCGACGTCGGGGCGACCAAGCGCGTGCTGCTCCAGCTTTCGGATCTTGTCTCGAATCCTACCGGCCTCCTCGAATTCCAGATTGCGGGCGTGGGCGTACATCCGTTCCTCGAGTTCATGGATTGCCTTCACCGCCTGCTTCGGTGTCATCGCCGCATAGCGCGCTGCCTCTTCGGCTACCGCCTGCTCTTCCTTCCGATCCTTGCCCTTGCCGGGCACGCCGCTGCGCTCCATGACATCGGCCACCGCCTTGCTGATGCCCTTCGGGGTGATACCGTGTTGCTGGTTGAAGGAGACCTGTTTTTCTCGTCGCCGGTCTGTCTCGTCCATGGCCGCACGCATTGAATCGGTGACCTTGTCGCCATACAGGATCGCTCGCCCGTTGAGGTTCCGCGCGGCTCGCCCGATGGTCTGGATCAGCGACCGCTCGGAGCGCAGGAAACCCTCCTTGTCGGCGTCGAGGATAGCCACCAGCGAAACCTCGGGGATATCCAGCCCCTCACGCAGCAGGTTGATGCCCACCAGCACATCGAACTCGCCCAGGCGCAGGTCACGAATGATTTCCATGCGTTCGACGGTATCCACGTCCGAGTGCAGGTAGCGGACCCGCACACCATTCTCGCTCAGGTACTCGGTCAGATCCTCGGCCATCCGCTTGGTCAGGGTGGTAACCAGCACGCGCTCGGCGCGTGTTACGCGATCGTTGACCTCGGACAGTAAATCATCCACCTGGGTCGTCGCCGGACGGACCTCGATCTGTGGGTCCACCAGACCGGTGGGTCGCACCACCTGCTCGACAACGGCTGCCGCGTGCTCGTGCTCATAGGGGCCCGGAGTCGCCGAGACGAATACCATCTGTGGTGCGATCGCCTCCCACTCATCGAATCGCATCGGTCGGTTGTCCAGCGCCGATGGCAACCGGAAGCCGTACTCCACAAGCGTTGTCTTGCGGGCCCGGTCGCCGCGGTACATACCGCCAATCTGCGGCACCGTGACATGCGACTCGTCGATGAACAGCAGCGTGTCCTTCGGCAGATAGTCGAACAGCGTTGGCGGCGCCTCACCCGGTTTACGGCCGGACAGGTACCGCGAGTAGTTCTCGATGCCATTGCAGTAGCCCAACTCCTGCATCATCTCGATGTCGAACTGGGTGCGCTGCTCCAGGCGCTGGGCCTCGAGCAGTTTTCCGGCGCCACGCAGTTCCTCAAGCCGTTCGCGTAGTTCCTGCTTGATGTGTTCGATGGCATCCAGGATTGTCACCCGCGGGGTGACATAGTGCGTTTTTGGATAGATCGTCAGACGCGGCAGGACTTCCGACATCTCGCCGGTCAGCGGGTCAAAACGGCTCAGCTTCTCCACCTCGTCGTCGAACAGCTCGATCCGGACCGCCTCGCTCTCTTCCTCTGCCGG
>SKGQ01000088.1 GCA_007117515.1 Ectothiorhodospiraceae bacterium
ACCCTGGACGAATCGCTGAGCCGTATTCATGACGCCTTTGACGGTTTCTTCCGCAACTTCCCCCGGCGTTTCATGGCTGCCGGGCTGCGGCGCGTGGTGTTTCCGCTGGGCCGGCCCTATCACGCGCCATCGGATGCCGACGGTCAGGCCATCGCAGAGAGCATGATGCAGTCCGGCGGCGTGCGCGACGAACTGACGTGTTTTGGTAGCTGGAGCGCCGATGATGCTGACGACTGCATGGGCCGCATGGAGCGGGGCATGCAATTGCTCGATCAGGTGGAGCCGCTGTACGACCGCTTCCTGAAAATGGTTGCCAAGCGTGAGGCCACCGGATTCACCCTGGAGGAACGGCTCGCCACCGCGCTGCAGAAGGGCCTGCTCACCGAGGAAGAGGTTGGACAGTTGCGCGAGTATGACGCCGTGCGGCTGGACTGTATCGCCACGGATGCCTTCGACAAGGCCGAGCTGGCGCCCCGGGCCCATGCCGGGGATACCGAGCCGGTGGCCCGGGCTGCCGGTGCCGGCCACTGAGACTGACGTTGCGGGAGACCAGCGGCATGCGGTCTCCCGTTTTTTCATCCCGGGCCGCAAGCGGACCGGAACGAGACGACATAAGAGGACAGAAAACCAATGAAGACGTTCTATACCGCGGAAGTCACCGCCTCGGGCGGTCGCGCCGGTGCCGCACGCTCCGATGACGGCGTGCTGGACATTGCCCTGAGCTTGCCCAAGAGCATGGGTGGTGATGGTGACAAGACCAACCCGGAGCAACTGTTCGGCGCCGGCTATGCGGCCTGCTTCGAGAATGCGGTGATCTTCGTCGCGCAGCAGCAGAAGCTGGCCTTGAAGCAAACCCGGGTCACCGCCCGCGTGGCCATGGGCCAGCATGACGATGGTCGTTTCGGTCTCGAGGTCTGGCTCGACGTCAGCGGCGAGGGCATCCAGCGCTCCGAGCTGGAGGCCGTGGTTGCCGAGGCTGACCGCCTGTGCCCGTATTCCAACGCCGTGCGCGGCAATATTCCGGTGCAGATCTCCATCGTCTGAGGAGCATAGTCATGACAGACATCACCGAAGCCCGGTCTGCCCGGGTCAATGTGGAGCGGCTGAGTCGGGTCTGGGAACCGCTGACCATCGGCAACACGACGGTCAAGAACCGCATCATGATGACCGCCCAGAGCATCCTCTACGGCGAGAATAATCTGCTGGGTGACCGCCATGTGGAGTATTATCGGGAGCGTGCCCGAGGCGGTTGCGCGCTGTTCATCTGTGAGCAGCAGGGTGGCCATCCCATCGCCACCGGGTCGTTCCACAGCGGTTGCTCCGCCTACGACCCGCGGTCGATTCCGCAGTACGCCAAGCTGGCCGAAGCGGTGCACGAGCATGGCGGCCGCCAGTTCGTGCAGCTGTTTGCGCCGGGGGTGCATGACAAGGGCAACATGATCATGGACCACTGGCACCCGCTGTGGGCGGTGTCGCGGACCACTTCGGTGGTGCACAAGGAAGTGCCCTACGTGATGGAGAAAGAGGACATTGCCGAGCTGGTGGATGCCTTCGCCCAGTCGGCATTGAACGTGAAATGCTCCGGCTGCGACGGGGTCGAGTTGCATGCCGCCCACAGTTACCTGTTCGGTCAGTTCCTGAGTCCGGCCTATAACTTCAGGACAGATGAGTATGGTGGTTCGGTGGCCAACCGGGCGCGCATCCTGGTGGAACTGGGGGATGCCATCCGCAAGCGGGTGGGCACCGATTTCACCGTGGGGGTCCGGCTGTCTTTCGACGAGTTCATGGGAGAGGCCGGCATTACCCCGGAGCAGACCGAAGAGGTGCTGGAGATCCTGGCCGCCACGGGCTACTTCGACTTCTTCAACATCAGCGGTGGTGGCTATCACACGTTGCACATGGCGGTGGCACCGATGTCCGTGGACTACGGTTTCATGCTGCCGTTCGGCAAGCGGGCCAAGGCGATTGTCGGGGGTCGGGCCAGGGTATTCATTGTCGGCCGAATCGTTGATCTGGAGATGGCCGAGGATGCACTGGCTGATGGTTGTGCCGACATGATCGCCATGACACGGGCGCAGATGGCTGAGCCGCACCTGATCAACAAGACTCGCGAGGGCCGCCAGCAGGAGATTTTCGGCTGCATGGGCGCCAATGAGTGTGTTGCCCGCAGTTTCGAGAACCGGCCTTCGGTGTGTCTGGTCAATCCTACCGTGGGACGAGAGCGGCAGTGGGGCAGCGACAAGCTGAAGCTGGTTCCCGAGGCAGAGCGCAAGCGTATCATTGTCGTCGGCGGTGGGTTGTCCGGCATGCACACTGCACAAATCGCCGCCCGGCGCGGTCATCATGTGAGTCTGTGGGAGGCCGGTGATCGCCTGGGCGGTCATCTCAATCTGCTTCAGGCCTTGCCTACCCGCAAGGAGTGGGCAATCGCCATCGACAACCTGCGGCGCGCGCTGGACAACCATGGCGTGGAAGTCCGGCTGAACACCGTTGCAAGCGTTGAATCGCTGCAAGCGGAAACGCCGGATGCCGTGGTCATTGCCACCGGTTCCTCGTTCACCACCGACGGCTACAGCCAGTACCGGCCGGAGAGGCGGTCGATCCCCGGGCATGATCAGCAGCACGTTCTGGACATCGGCACCGCAGCGCAGCGAGCGTTGTCAGATCCCGCGGCGCTGGGACAGCGAGTGCTGATCGTGGACCAGACCGGGGATTATCTTCCGGTGGGGCTGGCGGAACTGCTGGCGACCCGGGGTGATGTCGCTGTGGAATTGCTCACCCCGTATGAAATGGTGGGCGAGGACGTTCTCCGGCGCCTGGAATATCCGCACGTGATCCCGCGTATCACCGGTGCCGGGGTGAAACTCACCACGCAGATGTTCGTCGAGGCAATCCGTGACCATGAAGTGGACCTGTACCCGGTCTGGGGCGGTGAATCCCGCACCACTGAGGTAGATACCGTGGTGATCTCCATCAACCGTGTACCGGAGGAGTCCCTGTATCGGGCCTGCGAGGGGCAGTTCCCGCAGTTGGAGCGGGTCGGTGACTGCGTCGCACCACGACGTCCGGCGGCCCTGACCCATGATGCCGAGGCCCTGGGGCGTCGACTGTAGACGGTACACTTCGCCGGCACCCGGCCCAGCCCGTTCGGTTCGGCTCCGGGTGCCGGAATCCTGCAAGCCTCGTCCCTGCGCGGCTCGGTGATCCGGCTACGTGTAACCATTTACCGCTGAGTCACCATGGCTGGGCTTTCCCGCGGTCGTGTTGGCAGGGAGCAGTGCAAGCCTTGCCGAAGTCTCCGGCTTCGTGCCTTGCGCGGTGCCTCGGCCGCTCTGTCTGGCGCATGCTGGTTCTCTCCCGGTGTGTTTTTTGCCGGCGCGATGAATTGCGACCTCATCGCGGCTTCGGACCCTGCTGGCCAGACAACAGGCCGCTGTCGACGAAGCGGGGCTCTGACATTTGAACAAAGCCCAGATGCTACTGTTACCCCCACAGGCGCAGAAATGAATCAGCGTTTCCGTACGGAACCGAACAGTCGACGAAAACTCTGAAGGGTTGGGAAAACGTCATCTCCGGGTCGTGATTTCTGACACGACCGTCCAGGGGGGGTGCTCCGACCAATAAGGCGCCATTTGCGCTGGTTTCGAACTTACAGGGCTTACTGACTAATCAATCAAAATGCCTTTATCAGCCCGGACTTGGCGGCGGGCGGGCTTTTCAGGCGATGTTGCAGTGAAGCATTCGGCTTGCACGTCCCTGACCTGCGGGGTAGTTTAACGCCCTGTCACAGACCACCTGATCGTTGCGGAGTCTGCCTTATGCCTACCAAACAGCGGCCACTTTCGCCGCATATCCAGGTCTACCGGCCGCAGATCACCTCGGCAATGTCGATCTGCCATCGGATCTCCGGTGTCGCCCTGGCGATCGGAACGCTTCTCCTTACTTACTGGTTAGTTGCAGCGGCCGCAGGGCCTGAAGCCTATGCCGGGGCGCAAAGTCTCCTTGGAGGCTTTTTCGGCAAGCTGATTCTTTTCGGCTTCACGGCGGCGCTGTTCTATCACTTGTGCAATGGCATCCGGCATCTGATGTGAGATACGGGCTTCGGCTTCGACATGCCGACTGTCTACCGCTCCGGTTACGCAGTCATGATTGCCGCAGGTGTGCTGACCGTCCTCGTCTGGCTGCTTGCCCTGATCCTCGGAGGTTCCTGATGCGATATCGCACACCGATCAAGGGGGCGCTGGGTCTGGGGTCGGCCAAGGACGGCGTCCATCACTGGTGGATGCAGCGGCTGACCGCGATTGCCCTGGTGCCGCTTGTGCTCTGGTTCAGCTTCAGCCTGATCAGCTATGCCGGCGCCGACTATGAAGTTGTTCGCGAATGGATTGCGTCGCCGCTGGTGGCAGTGCTGCTTGTCGTCCTGCTCGCGAGCGTCTTTTTCCATGCGCAGCTCGGCCTGCAGGTGGTGCTGGAAGACTACATCCACCTGGAGTGGTTGCGCATTGCCTCCATCGTGCTGATGAAGTTTGCGACGGTGCTGCTGGCCCTGGCCGGTATCCTGGCCGTACTTCGCATTGCCCTCGGAGCCTGAGTCCATGTCCGAATACGAAATTATCGATCATACCTACGACGTCGTGGTTGTTGGTGCCGGCGGTGCAGGTCTGCGTGCCACCTTCGGCATGGCCGAAAAGGGTCTGTCCACGGCCTGTCTGTCCAAGGTGTTTCCGACCCGTAGCCATACCGTGGCTGCCCAGGGGGGTGTGTCGGCCGCGCTTGGCAACATGGGTGAGGACGACTGGCGCTGGCATATGTATGACACCGTCAAGGGCTCCGACTGGCTGGGAGATCAGGACGCCATCGAATACATGTGTCGCGAGGCCATTCCCGCGATCATCGAGCTGGAGCACTACGGTGTGCCGTTTTCCCGCACCGAGGCGGGCAAGATCTATCAGCGGCCGTTCGGCGGCATGACCACGCGTTTTGGCGAAGGCCGTGCCCAGCGCACCTGCGCTGCAGCCGACCGCACCGGCCACGCGATACTGCATACCCTGTATCAGCAGGCCCTGAAGCATCAGGCCGAATTCTTCATCGAATATTTCGCGCTGGATCTGATCATGGATCAGGACGGCAACTGTCGTGGTGTGATGGCGCTGAACATGATGGACGGTACGATCCATCGATTCCGTGCCCATCAGACCGTGCTTGCCACGGGTGGTTACGGTCGCAGCTACTTCTCCTGTACCTCGGCGCATACCTGCACCGGGGATGGCAATGGCATGGTCCTGCGGGCCGGCCTGCCACTGCAGGACATGGAGTTCGTCCAGTTTCACCCCACGGGCGTCTACGGCGCCGGCTGCCTGATCACCGAGGGTGTGCGCGGCGAGGGCGGTTACCTCACCAACGGCGAAGGTGAGCGTTTCATGGAGCGTTACGCCCCCAACGCCAAGGATCTGGCCTCGCGGGACGTGGTCAGCCGCTCCATGACCATCGAGATCAACGAGGGCCGTGGTGTGGGACCGGACAAGGACCACATCTTCCTGCACCTGGAGCATCTTGGTGCCGACGTCATCAACGAAAGGCTACCGGGCATCGCTGAAACGGCACGGGTCTTTGCCGGCGTCGATGTCACCCGCGGGCCGATTCCGGTGTTGCCCACCGTGCACTACAACATGGGCGGTATTCCCACCAATTACCGCGGTGAAGTGGTGACGCTGAAGGACGGCAATCCGGATGCGGTGGTGCCTGGCCTGATGGCCATCGGCGAGGCTGCCTGCGTGTCGGTGCATGGCGCTAACCGTTTGGGCTCGAACTCCCTGCTTGATCTGGTCGTTTTTGGTCGTGCCGCGGCGATTCGTGCGGCCGAATTGGTTGCCGAAGAGGGGGACAACCACAAGCCGCTGCCTGCAGATTCCGCTGAGCTGGCGGTATCCCGGCTAGATCGGTTACGCAATGCCAAGGGCGAGCGGCCGACGGCGGAATTGCGCGGCGAAATGCAGCGCACGATGCAGACCTATGCGGCGGTGTTCCGTGATGGTGAAACCCTCGGTACCGGCTGCGAGAAGATGGCCGAGGTGTATGCTGGCTACTCCGATGTAGGCGTGTACGATCGCAGTCTGATCTGGAATTCAGACCTGATCGAAACGCTGGAGCTGGACAACCTTCTCGGTTGCGCCATAACCACCGTGGAATCGGGCCGCAACCGCGAGGAAAGCCGCGGCGCCCATGCGCGCGAGGACTTCACCGAGCGGGACGATGAAAACTGGATGAAGCACACGCTGTCCTGGATGGATGCCTCGGGCAAGGTGCGTCTGGATTACCGTCCGGTGCATATGACCACGCTGACCGATGAGGTCGAGGTGTTCCCGCCCAAGGCGCGCGTGTACTAGGGACAGGCCGATCGATTCCCTGGGGACTAAACCCGCCAGGCGGCATCGAGCCGTCCGGCCTCTTGTGACGAGGATGCTGTATCCATGGCACAGCTGAAACTACCCGTGAACTCCCGCATGACCGAGGGCAAGACCTGGCGCGCCGAAGGTGCCAAGGGTGATGTCCGCAGGTTTCGCGTTTACCGGTGGAACCCGGACGACGAAGCCAACCCGCATGTCGATACCTATGAACTGGACATGGCGGAATGCGGGCCTATGGTTCTCGACGCACTGATCAAGATCAAGAATGAAATCGATCCGACGCTGACCTTCCGTCGTTCCTGTCGGGAAGGGATCTGCGGCTCCTGCGCAATGAATATCGACGGCACGAACACGTTGGCCTGCACCAAGGCCTGCGGCGACGTGGACGGTGACGTCAAGATCTATCCCCTGCCGCACATGCCCGTGGTCAAGGATCTGGTTCCGGACCTGACCCATTTCTACGCCCAGTACGCGTCTATCAAGCCCTGGATTCAGACGCAGACTCCGGCGCCGCCGGACAGGGAACGGTTACAGAGCCCCGAAGACCAGGCCAGGATCAATCAGCCCAGTGCCTGCATCCTCTGCGCCTGCTGTTCCACCTCCTGCCCCAGCTACTGGTGGAATGGCGACCGCTATCTGGGGCCGGCCGTCCTGTTGCAGGCGTACCGCTGGATCGTCGACAGCCGCGACGAAGCCACCGGCGAGCGGCTCGACGCGCTGGAGGATCCGTTCAAGCTGTACCGCTGCCATACGATAATGAACTGCACCAACACCTGCCCCAAGGGCCTGAATCCGGCGAAAGCGATTGCCGAGATCAAGAAGCTCATGGTGGCGCGGCGCTGAGGCGGTCCGTGGCAGAACAGGCGTCACTGTCGAAACTGCGTTGGCGCTGCCGGCGCGGCATGAAGGAACTGGACCTGCTCCTGGAACGGTTCCTAGAGCGGGGCTACGCTGACCTGAGTGAGGCCGAGAAGGGTGACTTCGAGGCCTTGCTTGCTCGTCAGGATGACGAACTCTGGGACTGGTTCTATCAGGGCAGGGAGCCCGATGACGCCGCACTCGGAAAACTGGTCCGCCGGATCCGCGAAAACTTCCTACTTTGAAGTTCAATCGTCGCCGGTGCTGCGCCGCGTCGGTCAGTTTGCCGCAGTGGCGCTTTTCGCTACCGCGACCATTCTGATACTGCAACGCGACAATCTGGCGGCCGCGGCACTCGCTTTCCTCGCATGTTTGCTGGTCGCTGCGGTCAGTTCCCTTCGACCACGGTACAGCCTGCTGGCGAGCCGCGACTTCCATGACTGGACCCTGATCGAGCGCCGTCGAGGCAGACTGGAACAGCGCATACTGCGCGACTGCTACTGCAGTCGCTATCTTGTCAGTCTTCGTCTCGGGCCGGCCGCGGGGCCGCGCTGGAGCATGCCGGTCACGGTGTTGCTGCCGGCCGATGCACTGTCGCCGGCACAGCACCGTCAACTCCGTATCGGCCTGCTCGAGAGGACATCTTCAGCACTCCTTTGACCCGCCGCGCCGCGCGCTGCAGCATTCAGGGCTGCAGCACGGTCGGGGTGGGACTCAGGCGGGTATCCAGTTCCGGGTAGTCCAGCGTGTAGTGCAGGCCACGGCTCTCTCGGCGATGGCGGGCGCATTTGATAATCAGTTCCGCCACCGTGGCCAGATTTCGTAACTCGATCAGGTCGGCGCTGATGCGGAAGTTGCTGTAGTACTCACGGATTTCCGACTGCAGCAAATCAACCCGATGGCTGGCCCGCTCCAGCCTCTTGTTCGTGCGCACTATGCCGACGTAATCCCACATGAACTGCCGCAGCTCATGCCAGTTATGGCTGACCACCACCTGCTCGTCGGAGTCGGTGACCCGGCTTTCGTCCCATGGTGGCGGCTCCGCTGCTGCTGGGAGCCCGTCGATACTGGCAGCAATGTCATCCGCCGCGGAAGTGCCGTAAACCAGACATTCCAGCAGCGAATTACTGGCCAGCCGATTGGCACCATGAAGGCCCGTGTAGGATGCTTCGCCAATGGTGTAGAGCCCGGGCAGATCCGTGCATCCACGCCGATCGACAACCACACCGCCGCAGGTGTAGTGCGCTGCGGGCACCACCGGAATTGGATCGATCGCCATATCGATGCCGAATTCCTGGCAGCGGGCGTAAATGGTTGGAAAGTGCTTTTCCAGGAAGGCGCGCTCGCGGTGGCGCATGTCCAGGTACATGCATTCCGCACCCAGCCGCTTCATTTCATGATCGATGGCGCGGGCCACGATGTCGCGGGGAGCCAGTTCGCCGCGGTCATCGAAGTCGTGCATGAAGCGACTGCCGTCGGGGCGCAGGAGCTTGCCACCTTCACCGCGCAGTGCTTCCGAGATAAGGAATGACTTGGCCCGCGGGTGATACAGGCATGTGGGATGGAACTGGTTGAATTCCATGTTCGCCACCCGGCACCCCGCGCGCCAGGCCATGGCGACACCGTCGCCCGTGGCACCATCCGGGTTACTGGTATAGAGGTACACCTTGCTCGCGCCTCCCGTGGCCAGGACCACTGCGCGAGCGGCCATCGCAACCACCCGCTCGTGGTCTTCGTCGAGCACGTAGGCGCCATGGCACTGCTGGGTTTCGCCGCCGATGTGTCGGTTGGTGATCAGATCCACCGCCACATGATGTTCGAAAATCTCGATATTCGCCTTTTTGCGCACCAGTCCTTCCAGTGTCGTCTCCACGGCCCGACCCGTAGCGTCGGCCGCATGCACGATGCGCCGATGGCTGTGACCGCCCTCCTGGTGCAGGTGTAACGAGGTGCTACCATCTTCATTGTCGGCGGTGGAGAAGGGCACCCCCATTCCGAGCAGCCAGTGGATGCAGCCCGCGGCTTCGCGGATCACGAACTCGGCGGTCTTCGGGTCGCAGAGATCGGCGCCCGCGTCCAGCGTGTCAGCGACATGGGAATCCAGACTGTCCTCTTCTTCAAGGACCGCCGAGATGCCCCCCTGGGCATAAAGGCTTGAACCCTCGGATAGCGGACCCTTGGACAGGACTGCGACCCGCAGATGATCAGGCAGGCGCAGCGCCAGAGTCAGACCGGCGGCGCCGCTGCCGATGATCAATACATCGTGGGTGCTTCTCATTCAGTGCCTCTTGTTCCGCGTGATCCGCGATTTTCGGTCGCCCGGGCGGCGGTAAGGCCGCGAGCGTGCGGATGGTGAATCAGCTTGGTGAATCAGCTTGCCGGAAGTCCATGCGGGGAGTGGTTCGAAGCGTCGGTTATTCCAGTGTAAAGGGGCAGGAACGTCGCGGTTCGCCTTGCAGCAAAAGGCCCATTTCGGCTACCCTCAGTCGGCGTTGCGCGCCTGTCGAGATCATCCCCGCACGCCAGCCGGCGTCGGTACCTCCGGCCTTATGGAGCGGGCATTCAGTGGATGCTCCTGACCAGGCCTTCATCTAATCATAATCCGGAATAACGTGCGAACTATCCATGGTGACCTGTGTCTACATCGCAGCAGCGGATGCATGCGTACTGAACAAGGATCGAGCTGAATGACCGGAGCGGAGACCGATCAGCAGCTCGTCAAGCGCGTGCAGGCTGGGGAGAAGGCGGCGTTTGACGTGCTGGTGCGAAAATACCAGCACAAACTGGTGAAGATGATTACGCGCTACGTCAGTGATCCCAGTGAGGCTCAGGATGTCGCTCAGGAGACATTCATCAAGGCCTATCGTGCCCTGCCAAAGTTTCGCGGGGACAGCAGCTTTTACACCTGGATCTATCGGATTGGCGCCAATACGGCGAAAAACTATCTGGTTGCTCAGGGCCGTCGCCCGCCTGGCTCGGATATCGATGCCCAGGACGCGGAGCAGTACGGTTTCGATTCGAGTCTTCGCGAGACGGACACGCCGGAAGGCATTGCGCAGCGGGACGAAATCGAGCGAACCGTGTTTGAGGCCATTGAAAATCTGCCCGATGACCTGCGTACGGCCATCACATTGCGTGAACTCGATGGACTGAGTTACGAGGAAATCGCCCAGGCGATGGAATGCCCGGTGGGGACGGTGCGGTCTCGCATCTTCCGGGCGAGAGAAGCGATCGATAACCGAATCCGGCCGCTGCTGGACAGCAAAAGATAAAATTGGATAGGTGAGACGGGATGAACAAGCCTTACGAAGAACAGCTTTCGGCGCTTCTTGACGGGGAAGTCGTCGATTCCGAGTTGGACATGCTGATGAAGCGTGTTCGCAATGATCGCGATCTTGCTGATCGTGTCGGGCGCTATGCCATCATTCGTGATGCCATGCACCGGAACCTGCCGCCGACAGTGGGCGGTGGTGTTGCCGACCGTGTCGCGGCGGCGATCGAAAGCGAACCGACGCTGGAAATGTCCAGAACCGCGGTTGTACCTCGCCGCTGGATGAATGCCGCTGGCGGTCTCGCCGTGGCGGCGTCGGTGGCTATGCTTGCGATAGTCGTCTGGCCGAGCCAGCAGGCCGAAATGGAAACCGGGGCGCAGCCAATGGCGCAGTCTGCGCCGGCCGCCCAGCCCGCGGTTTCCGTTGCAGGGGCGCAAACGGTTGGCAGTGACGAGATTCGCTGGGACCGGCTCGATCCGGATGTCCAGGCCCGCCTCAGCGGTTATGCGGTGAGCCGGGGTGATCAGCCCGGTAGCCGCCAGTTGGGTATCGTGCCGCGGCAGGTACGCAGCCCCGGCATCAGCGATTGATGGGATCCTGACGCTCTCGCGGTGGGCCACGATGGTCACCGCTTCCCTCACGGGCGGCCTGTCAGCAATTCCGCCTTCCTGCCGGAGGCCTTGACACCCATGACCTCCACGCTAGTCACCCGCGAAGCCCGGGTCGTCCGTATCGACGCTGCATCGGTGCTGGTGGAACTCTTAGATGCCGAGGGCTGTGGCGGCTGCCACGCGCAATCCAGCTGTGGTGTCGGCCTCCTCGGACGCGTGTTCCGGCGTTCCCCCTCCCGATTTATCCTGCCCCGGTCGGAACCCCTGTCAGAAGGCGATCGGGTTTACGTTGGCCTGCACCCGTCCGCCTTGCTGATTGCCGCCGTCGTCGGATTTGGTCTGCCGTTGCTCGGTTTGCTGCTGGGCAGCTCGAGCGCAGTTTGGCTGACGCCAGGCAATTCGGATACCGCGGCACTGCTGGGTGGTTTGACAGGCCTGCTGTTCGGACTTGCCTCGGTGCGGTGGCGCTTCCGACGGGCTCAGAGCGATGCGCGCTTCCAGCCGGTGTTGCTGGGAAAACGCTGATGGGCTTCAAGAAATCGACCATGTCGGGGAACACCAGCAGCGGTTCCGTGGTCCGCTTTTTTAGGAAATGCTGCGTCTGAGGATGCAGCGTCCTCAGTCGCAAGGTGCGCTGTAGGTCAAGGTTTCCCTGAGTAGCGCGGTCTCTCACGCGCACCCGGCCGGATCCGTCTTCGCGGGTCGGTATTCCCAAGAAAGAGGTGTCCTATGCAGCACGCTTCGAGACTGTCCGCTCTGTTCCTGCCCCTGGTCGTGCTGGCCTTTCTGCTGAGTCATGCGGCCAGTGCGGATGCCCGGGCCTTGCCCGAATTCACTGAACTCGTGCGCGAGAGCAGTCCTTCGGTGGTGAACATCAGCACCAGCAAGACGCGCAACGCCGGTTCCAGCAGGCGGGGCCAGCCCCGGAATCCGTTCGAGGACTTCTTCGAACGTGAGGAAGGCGAGCCCGAGGAGGAAGGTCCGCGCGCACGGCCCTTCGAGAGCGAATCCCTGGGTTCCGGCGTAATCATTGAGGCGGACGGTTACATCATCACCAATTATCATGTGGTGGAAGACGCGCAGGAGATCGTTGTCCGGCTCAGTGATCGTCGACAGTTCGATGCTGAGGTCGTGGGTTACGATCGCGGCAGCGATCTGGCCCTGCTGAAGATCGAAGCCGAGGATCTGCCTGTTGCCCGGATTGGCGATTCCACGGATCTGGAAGTCGGCTCATGGGTGCTTGCCATTGGTTCACCGTTCGGCTTCGAGCATTCGGCAACCGCAGGCATTATCAGTGCGAAGCAACGCAGTCTGCCGCGCGAGAACTACGTGCCGTTTCTGCAGACCGACGTCGCCATCAATCCGGGTAATAGCGGTGGTCCGCTGTATAACCTTGACGGTGAAGTCGTGGGCATCAACTCCCACATCTACAGCCGCAGCGGTGGATTCATGGGTTTGTCGTTCGCGATTCCCATAGAGCTGGCGATGAATGTGGTCACTCAGCTCAAGGACGACGGCAAGGTCACGCGGGCCTGGCTCGGTGTTCTGGTGCAGGAAGTCGACCGCGAACTGGCGGAATCCTTTGGCATGGACCGCGCCTACGGTGCCCTGGTGGCGCGGGTGGTCGGTGACGGACCCGGCGATCGGGCCGGGCTCGAGGAGGGCGATATCATCGTCAGCTTCGATGGTCAGGAGATACCGACCTCGTCCGCCTTGCCGCCGATGGTGGGTCGCATGCCGGTAAACCATGACGCACGGGTGGAACTGATCCGTGATGGTGAGATGCAGGAACTGACCATCACGCTTGCCGCTCTGCCGGACCGGACCGTGCGCCAGCGGGGGCAGGCACCACTCGAGCAACCGCCTGAGACCGCAGATGCGGACGAACGGCTGGGTTTAACGGTGCGCGAACTGACGGATGATGAGCGCGCCGCACTGGACCTCGAGGATGGTGTGTTGATCGAGGAACTGGCGGATGGCCCGGCGCGGGAGGGGAACCTGGCCGCCAACGACGTCATCACGATGCTCAACCAGAAACGGGTGGATTCCCTGGAAACCTTCAACGAGATCGTCAGCCAGTTGCCCACGGGGCGCTCGGTGCCAATTCTCGTGCATCGTGACGGCGGTCCAAGGTTTTTCGCCCTGAGACTGCCGGACGACGAATAGTCACGGAATCGGTACACTAGGGAAACGCTGATTTATTCGCATGCCTGCGTTGGAGTCCGCATTTTTTCCGAGGCAAGGCGCGCTGTGCAGCGCCGCAGTCATTCTGCGGTCAAGCAGCGCAACGCAGCAGTCGGGAAAAATGCGGCCCAACCCGGAGGGTCCGGCCGGTTTTGGCCCCTGGTGGTGTTGCGCCACCGGCCCGGTAGCTCGGCTACCGAACCGGCATAGCGCCTTGCCAGATGGCCAAAACCGGTCTCGGGCGCAGACGCGGGAATAAATCAGTGTTTCCCTAGGGACGCACGGAGCAATACCCACGTCCCTGCTCGTATTCGCTGGACCAAGCGTGCCCCGGCAATCGGGGCACGCTTTCGTTTTGTTACACCTCGGAGTCCCATGAAGCATATTCGGAATTTCTCGATTATCGCGCATATCGATCATGGCAAGTCGACACTGGCGGATCGCCTGATTGAGCAGTGCGGAGCGCTGACCGATCGGGAAATGGCCGATCAGGTGCTTGATTCCATGGACCTGGAGCGCGAGCGCGGTATCACGATCAAGGCGCAGAGTGTGGCCCTGAAATACACCGCGAAGGACGGCCAGACCTATCAGTTCAATATCATCGACACGCCGGGGCACGTGGATTTCAGTTACGAGGTCTCCCGCTCGCTGGCAGCCTGTGAAGGCGCCCTGCTGGTGGTGGATGCCTCCCAGGGCGTCGAGGCGCAGAGCGTTGCCAACTGCTATACGGCGGTAGAGCAGGGGCTGGAAATCCTGCCCGTGCTGAACAAGATCGACTTGCCGTCGGCGGATCCCGAACGGGTCAGTCAGCAGATCGAGGAAATCATCGGCCTGGATACCAGCGACATGCTGATGATCAGCGCCAAGACCGGACAGGGTGTCGATGAGCTGCTGGAGGCGCTGGTGCAGCGCATTCCGGCACCGGTCGGTGAACCGGAGAAGCCGCTCAAGGCCCTGATCATGGATTCCTGGTTCGACAATTACCTGGGCGTGATCTGCCTGGTGAGGGTCTATGACGGGGCCCTGAAGAAAGGCGACAAGATGCAGGTCTGGTCCACTGGTCGCCAGTTTCAGGTTGACGAAGTCGGCATGTTCGGGCCGAAAAAAACGCCGCTGGATGCGCTCCGGACCGGTGAAGTCGGTTATGTCGTGGCCGGTATCAAGGACATCGACGGCGCGCCGGTCGGCGATACGCTGACCCAGGTCGGCCGCGCCTGCGCCGAGCGTGTTCCCGGTTTCAAGGTGGTGCAGCCGCGGGTCTTTGCCGGCATGTTCCCCATCAGCTCGGAAGACTATGAAAACTTCCGCGATGCCCTGGGCAAGCTGCGCCTGAACGATGCCTCACTGCAATACGAACCGGAAAACTCCCAGGCACTGGGTTTCGGTTTCCGCTGCGGGTTCCTTGGCATGCTGCACATGGAGATCGTGCAGGAGCGCCTGGAGCGGGAGTACAACCTGGATCTGATTACCACCGCGCCCACCGTGGTCTACGAGGTGGTGACCACCGAGGGTGAGGTGCTGAACGTGTCGAACCCCTCGCTGCTGCCGCCGGTGAACCTGATTGAGGAGATTCGTGAGCCGATCATCCAGGCCAATATCCTGGTGCCGCAGGAGTACGTCGGCAATGTGATCGCACTGTGCGAGGAAAAGCGGGGCGAGCAGAAGGACATGCAGTTCGTCGGTCAGCAGATCGCCCTGACCTATGAGTTGCCGATGAGCGAGGTGGTGCTGGATTTCTTCGATCGCCTGAAATCGGCGAGCCGGGGCTTCGCTTCCTTCGATTATGAATTCAAGCGCTTCGAGTCCAACAAGCTTGCCCGGCTGGACGTGTTGATCAATGGCGAAAAGGTCGATGCGCTGGCGATCATCATCCATCGCGACGAGGCCCAGCGCCGCGGTCGGGAACTGACTGATCGGCTCAAGGAGATCATCCCCCGACAGATGTTCGAGGTGGCGATCCAGGCCGCCATCGGCAACCAGATCGTGGCCCGGTCGACGGTCAAGGCCATGCGCAAGAACGTGACTGCGAAATGCTATGGTGGCGATATTTCCCGGAAGCGAAAGCTCCTGGAAAAGCAGAAAGCAGGCAAGAAGCGCATGAAGCAGGTGGGCCGGGTGGAGATTCCCCAGGAAGCCTTCCTCTCGGTACTGCAGGTGGATTCGAAGAACGGGTGAGTGTTGCCGCCGGCGGCGGTACGTTCGACCACAGGAGGCGGATCGGCAGCCCGCGGTGCTGATCCGGATTGGGGCAGGGAGCACGCGACATGCTGTTTGATTTCGAGACCATGCTGGTCCTGGTGACGCTGTTGACCGGCATCACCGTGGCCTGGGCGGCATTCCGGCGACGACAAGTGCGGGCCAGCGGCAGCTATCCAGCCCGCGAGGGCTGGTGGATTGAGCTCTGTCGTTCGCTGTTTCCGGTGATCCTGCTGGTCCTGATAATCCGCTCCTTCTTCGTCGAGCCGTTCCGGATTCCTTCCGGCTCCATGATCCCGACCCTGCTACCCGGCGATTTCATTCTGGTCAGCAAATTTGCCTATGGCGTGCGGCTGCCGATCACCAATCAGCGCCTGTTCGGCGACGGCCGCCCGGAGCGCGGCGATCTGGTGGTCTTCAAGTATCCCGAGAATCCGAGCCAGGATTACATCAAGCGGGTCGTGGGGCTGCCCGGTGACCAGATCGTTTTCGAAGATCGTCGGCTGGTGGTAAATGGTGAGCCAGTGCCACGGGAGGAGGCCGGCAGTTACACCACGCCCACCGATCGGGGGGCCAACATGTTCACGGAGCGGCTCGGGGATGTGGAGTACAATACAATCCATCAGTTGAGCTTCGGCCATCCGGATGGGGAATATCAGGTGCCCGAAGGCCACTACTTCATGGTTGGCGACAATCGTGATCGCAGCGCCGACAGCCGCCGCTGGGGTCCGGTCTCGGAAGAGTTGCTGGTCGGCCGCGCGTTCCTGATCTGGATGAGCTGGGATACCAATAACAACACGGTGAACTGGAGTCGTATCGGTGATCGCATCCGCTGAAAAATCCTGTCTTCCGCGTCGTACCGAAGCCGGTCTGACCGTCATAAGTCTGCTCGTGATTCTGGTCATCATCGGCTTTGTCGGGCTCCTGGTCATGCGCCTGGTGCCCGTCTACATGGAATCCTTTGAGGTTGGCGGCATCGTCAGCGGCCTGCAGGACGATACCGCCCTGCATGGTGCCACTCATGCGCAGCTGCGGCAGGCATTGAACCGCCGGTTCGATGTCAACAACATTCGCAGCATTGATCGTGACGACGTCCGTTTTGAGCGCGAGCGTGGCGGCACGCGAGTGATCGTCGAATACGAGGCGCGGGTCCCACTGGTGGGTAACCTGGATGGCGTCGCCAGTTTCCGTAAGGAAACCCTGGTTCCCCAATGATCGACCCCGTGGACCGTTTGCTGGAGCGCCTGGATTATCGTTTTGACGATCCGCGCGTTCTTGAGGAAGCGCTCACCCACCGCAGTGTCTCGGAATGCAACAACGAACGCCTGGAGTTTCTCGGCGACAGCATTCTGAATTTCGTGATTGCCTCCGAACTCTTCTTCCTCAAGCAGGACGCGTCCGAAGGCGCCTTGAGTCGCCTTCGTGCCAGTCTCGTGAACCGCGAGACGCTGGCGGAAATCGGCCGCGCCCTGGATCTGGGGGACTGCCTGCGGCTCGGCTCCGGCGAAAAGAAAAGTGGTGGTCGTCGACGGGATTCGATCCTGTCGGACAGTGTCGAGAGCATTCTCGGCGCCGTCTACATGGATGGTGGTTATGCGCCCTGTCGTGACCTGATCCTGCGCCTGTATGCGGAGCGCCTGAGGTCACTGCCGGAGGCGCAGGAGCTGAAAGATCCGAAAACACGCCTGCAGGAGTATCTGCAGTCAAGTCGCCACAATCTGCCAAGCTATGAAGTTATCGAGGTGTCCGGCAAGGCCCATCAGCAGATCTTCGATGTGGAGTGTCGCGTTGACGGGGTGGAAGCGGTGACTCGAGGCTCGGCCGGCAATCGCCGTCGGGCGGAACAGATTGCGGCAAAGGCAATGCTCGAGACCCTGCTGGCGGGAGAAACCGAACAATGAGCATCGAATCGGAACAGACGCTGCGCACGGGTTATGTGGCATTGGTTGGTCGACCCAACGTCGGCAAGTCGACCCTGCTGAATGGCCTTTTGGGCATGAAGATCAGCATCGTGTCGCGCAAGCCCCAGACAACGCGTCACCGGATTCTCGGCATCACCACCAACAGGCAGGCGCAGATTGTCTGGGTGGATACGCCTGGTCTGCATCGCAAACAGCACCGCGCCCTGAACCGCTCGATGAACCGCACGGCCTTGGCGGCGCTGCGTGATGTGGATCTGGTGGTGTTCGTGGTCGAAGCCCTGCAGTGGACCGACGACGACGCCCTGGTGCTTGAAAAGGTGAAGCAATGCGGCCTGCCCTGCATCCTGGTGGTGAACAAGGAAGACCTCGTCACGCCGCGCGAAAAATTGCTGCCGTTTATGGAGACCATGTCCCAGCGGCATGCTTTCGAGGAAATCATCCCGTTGTCGGCCCGACAGGGCGGTCAGGCCAGGATCCTGGAGCGGTTGGTCGCCACCAGGTTGCCGGAAACCGAGATGTTCCTGTTCCCGGAGGAGCAGGTTACCGACCGCAGCGAACGCTTCCTGGTCGCCGAATTGATACGCGAGCAGGTTATGAAGACCCTGGGCCAGGAAGTGCCGTATTCGACGGCGATCGAGATCGAGCAGTTCAAGCGCGAGGGAAACCTGACCCGTATTCACGCGGCGATTCTGGTTGAGCGCCCGGGCCAGAAGGCCATCATGATCGGCAAGGGTGGTACCCAGCTCAAGCGTATCGGTACCGCCGCGCGCAAGGAGATGGAGCGGCTGCTCGACGGCAAGGTGTTCCTGGAGCTCTGGGTCAAGGTACGCGAGGGCTGGGCCGATGATGAACGCGCCATGCAAAGCCTCGGTTACGAGGAATCCTGACGCGCGGCAACGAGGGCGCCGACGGTGAATGGTGCTGCCTCCGATCTGGTGCCGGCCTATGTGCTGCATCGTTATCCTTATCGCGACACCAGCCTGATTGTGGAACTGCTGACCCTCAGCCACGGACGCCTGGGTGTCGTGGCCCGCGGAGCACGCGCGCCGAAATCGCGCTGGCGGGGGTTGCTGGAACCGTTTCAGCCGGTGCTGGCGGACTGGCGCGGGCGCGGTGATCTGCTGACGCTGACCGGGCTCGAAGCCGCCGGCAGACGCGTCAACCTGCCCGGAGTCCGGTTGGCCAGCGCATTTTACTGCGCCGAGCTGGTGCTGCGCATGACGCGGCGGCATGACCCGGTTCCCGCGGTGTTCTCGGCCTACTCGACGGTGCTGGAACAACTGGCGACAGAGAAGCCCGAATGGTCGTCCCTGCGCCTGTTCGAAAAGCGTCTGCTTGAGGCCAGCGGATACGGCCTCCAGTTCGAACATACGGCGGACGATGCGGCGCCCATCAATGCCGACCAGCAGTATCGTTATCTGGACGAAGCCGGTCCCATGCCATTGGCGGCAGCAGCAGGTCGCGGCGTCGCCATCAGCGGGCGCGCACTGCGCGCGCTGGCGCTGGAAAAGCTGGACGATGAAAGCCTGAGCGCCGAACTGCAGAAACTGCTGCGCCAACTGCTGAAACCCCATCTCGGTGACAAGCCGCTGGAGAGTCGGGGGATGTACAGGGCCCTCAGCCGCTCGCGGGGCTGACGCTGTTTTATGGGTTTTAGGTTTTAGGTTTTAGGTTTAGGGACGGGTCGGGGTGCGACGCTGTGATCGCTGTTTCAGAAACGTGGGTAAAGGCGGTTAGGCTCTTGGGTACGGCGAATACCGGCACTTGTGCTCACGCCGCCGGTCCCTACTGGAAACGTAAAACCTAACACTTAAAACCCCCTATTTTTCCGAGGAATCGAAAATGCCCCCATCCACCGACTCTGTCCTTCTTGGCGTTAACATCGATCACGTCGCCACCCTGCGGCAGGCGCGGGGGACGCGTTATCCGGAGGTGATGCAGGCCGCGCTGGTGGCGGAGCAGGCCGGGGCGGATGGCATTACCGTGCATCTGCGGGAGGATCGGCGGCATATCCAGGATCGGGACGTGATGCTGCTCGCGGACACCCTGCAGACGCGGATGAATCTGGAGATGGCGGTCACTGACGAAATGTTACTGCTGGCCGAGAAACTGCAGCCGGAGTGCTGTTGCCTGGTGCCGGAGCGGCGTGAGGAGCTGACCACCGAAGGCGGACTGGATGTGGCGTCCGAGCCGGCAAGGATAAGCGAGGCCTGTGAGAGGCTGGCCGAGGCCGGTGTCATCGTCTCGCTGTTCATCGACCCCGATCCGATGCAGCTGGAGGCTGCCAGCGAGGCCGGGGCGCCATTCGTCGAGATCCACACCGGTGCTTATGCGGATGCGCCCAACGAGGCGCTGGCGGCGACCGAGTTGCGCCGTATTGCATCGGCGGTGGAATACGGGCTGGAGCTGGGTCTGGGCATCAATGCGGGTCATGGCCTGCATTACCACAATGTGCAGGCCATCGCGGCCTTGCCTGGCATGAATGAACTGAATATAGGCCATGCCATCATCGCCCGCGCCGTATTCAGCGGTCTGCATCAGGCGGTCGCCGACATGAAGGCGCTGATCCGGGATGCGCGTCCGTGAGGATCCGCGGCATCGGCACGGACCTGGTGGAAATTGACCGGGTCGCCGACATCCTGCGGCGCCACCCGGATCGCTTCCCGGCGCGCCTGCTGACCGCCAACGAGCAGGCGGAATGGCGGCGGCGTAATGGAGCCACCGATTGGCTTGCACGACGGTTCGCTGCCAAGGAAGCGGTGGCCAAGGCCCTGGGCACCGGTATTGGTGGCCAGGTGGGTTTCCAGGACCTGGAAATCAGCCATGATGCTGCCGGTGCGCCGCTGGTCTGCCTGCACCATGGCGCTGCACAGCGTGCGCGCGAACTGGGTGGCGATACCGTTCATCTGAGCCTCACCGACGAACGCCGCTATGCGATGGCCTTCGCGGTGCTCGAAGGCTAGGGAGACACTGATCTATTCGCACGCCTGCGTTGGAGTCCGCATTTTTACCGAGGCAAGGCGCGCTGCGCAGCGCCGCAGTCATTCTGCGGTCAAGCAGCGCAACGCAGCAGTCGGGAAAAATGCGGCCCAACCAGAGGCAAGCATGCACCATCGCACGCCGCACCGCGCCTTGCAGGCCAGCGAATCCGACGGTCACGCGGCGATGTGCGAAGGGGCATGCTTGCCTGAGGCCCGGCCGGTTTTGGCCCCTGGCGGCGTTGCGCCACCGGCCCGGTAGCTCGGGCTACCGAACCGGCACCGCGCCTTGCCAGATGACCAAAACCGGTCTCGGGCGCAGACGCGGGAATAA
>SKGQ01000023.1 GCA_007117515.1 Ectothiorhodospiraceae bacterium
GATATCTATCATGGCGGTCTGCCGGACAAGGGCGTCGCTGCCTGCATGGCATGCCATGGTCCGGCTGGCTCGGGTATGGAGGCTGCCGGCTTCCCGCGCATTGCCGGGCAGCAAGGGACTTATTCCGCGATTCAGCTGCGCAAGTATCGTGATGGCGAGCGAGCGACCGATCCGAACCGGATGATGCGGGACATCGCCGAGCGTATGACCGATGAGGAGATCGAAGCCGTTTCGTCCTACATGCAGGGCCTCCATCGTCGCGCTGACTAGCGCTCGCTCCGGAGAAAACGCTGACCGCGCGACGAACCGTCACGCGGTTTTGCTGTCCGCACATTGGGCGTCGTCATCAGCGCGTGCGCTGACACGGGCCCACCGGATCATTCCCGATCCGCACTGACCGCTCAGGACCCGTTGCCATGGCAAGCGTTTCGCAAGAGGCAGGCGCTGTCGGCCGAAAGCGTCAGACGCGCTCGACGTCGGCAATTCTGCTGAACTTCCTGGGTTCGATGAACCTGGCCATCACGCTGTTGGTGGCGATCTGCATTGCATCGGTTATCGGTACCGTGGTTCAGCAGAACCAGCCGTATGAGGATTACCTCTCCAAGTTCGGTCCATTCTGGTTCCCGATCTTCGACAATCTCGGCCTGTACGACGTCTACAGTGCCATGTGGTATCTGGCGATGCTGGCCTTCCTGGTGGTGTCGGTCTCGGTGTGTCTGGCGCGGCAGACGCCGGGAATGCTGCGCGAGATGGGGAAGTTCCGGGAACATCAGCAGGAACGCTCGCTGCGCGCCTTCAGCAACCACCGCGAATGGCGAACGACGCTGAGCCCGGATGAGGTCGAGACAGTCGCCGCCCGGGCCCTGAAGCACAACGGCATGCGCATGCGGCGCAAGGATCGCGGCGACGCCGTGTTGCTGGCTGGCATGGCCGGCTCCAGCAACCGCATCGGTTACATCCTTACCCACCTGGCCATCGTCGTGATCTGCGTCGGCGGTCTGGTGGACGGTAACCTGATGCTCAAGTACCGCGAATGGACCGGTGATCTGACGCTTGAGACCCGTAACATTCCGGTGTCGCAGATCGGTGACGAAAGCCGCATCCCCCCGGGCCGTGGCTCCTTTCGCGGCATGGTCAACATTCCCGAGGGTGCCGCTGCCCGCGTGGTGTTCCTGCCGTTGCGCGACGGCTATATCGTTCAGGAGTTGCCATTCCGCATCGAGGTGGAGGAGTTCCGTGTCGAGCACTGGGATACCGGCGAGCCGAGCCTGTTCGAAAGTGATCTGATCATCACCGGCAGCGGTATCGACGAGCCGATCCACCACACGCTGCGCGTGAATCATCCCTTGATCATCGATGGTTATGCCATCTACCAGTCCAGTTTCGGTGATGGCGGCTCGACGCTGAATCTGCGGGGCTGGTCGTTGCTGGGTGACGGGGCCGAACCGCTGAATATCGAGCAGAAGGTCAGTAGTCGTGAACAGATCGAATTCGCCGATGGCAGCCTGACCCTGGAGCTGACCGAGTTCGAAACCTTCAATACGCGGCGCGTGCCCGGCACGGAAAGCCGCGAAATGGAGGAGCTCGGACCGAGTTTCGAATACCGCCTGCGCGGGACCGATGGCAGTGCCCGGGAATTTCACAACTATATGCGCCCGGTGGATATCGATGGCCGCAAGTTCTTCCTCAGCGGCATGCGGACGACGCCGCAGGAGCCGTTCCGCTATCTGCATCTGCCTGCTGATCGCAATGATCGACCGGATACCTTCCTGTTCTTCCATGATGCGCTGAGTAGCGAGCAGCGGCTGCGGGATGCCTCCGAGCGTGGTGCCCGCGTGGCGATGAGGGAGTTCGGGCTGGATCAGGAGGAATTGGTGCCGCAGGTGGCCGCCACTGGTCGGGAACTGGCGCGGCAACTGCTCGATGAAGGGCTCGGCTCGGTGATGACCGAGCTGGAATCGCGGATGGCCGGCCAGGGTGAAGAAGAGACGCGGCAGAGTCTGGTCATGTTCTCGCGACTGGTGCTGGAGCGCACGCTATGGGAGGCTTTCACGGACGCTCGCACGGCTGCCGGGGATGACCCGGAGCGCGAGTTGGGTGAATCCGATCAGGTGTTCTTCCAGGATGCCCTGAGTACGATCCCTGCGCTGGCCGAGTATGGTGTGCCGCTGTTCCTGGAACTGGATAGCTACAATCACCGTCAGGCCACGGGACTGCAGATCGCGCGGGCTCCGGGGGCGAATATCGTGTACTTCGGCTCTGCCCTGCTCGTGGCCGGAATCTTACTGCTGTTCTACGTGTCTCACCGTCGGGTGTGGTGCTGGATTCGTAGCGATGGCGGGCGCACCATGTTGCTGGTGGCCGGGGCCAATCAGCGGGATCCGCTGAGTTTCGAGCGCAAGTTCGGTGTCCTTGGCGAGGAATTCGACAAGCGGCTAAAGGCAGCAGAATCAACGACTGGCCGGCATGGTTCCGGCGACGCATGAGGTAGGCAAGCATGAGCACGTCACAGGAAACAATGGCTGTCGGTTTTGACGAACGCGGCTTCCTCCGCCGTCTATCGGCCTTCGACTGGATCTGGGCGCTGGTCTTCCTGGCCGCTACCATTTACGCCAGCGTGACCTTCGCACCGTGGATGGACCGCTACGAGCAGGGCATTCTCTACCTCAGCTGGGCAACCCTGGTCGGGGTCGGCTGGATGTGGAAGCCGGCGCGGATATTCAGTGCCGCGTTGGCGCTGGTGGCGTTGTTTGCGGTGGCCCGTTACCCTGATCTGGCAGCGGCGCAATCCGACTTCTTCCTGAATTATCTGCTGTCCAGTCAGGCTGCCATCATGTGGATGTGCGCCCTGTTTCTGGCGGCGACGCCCGTATACTTCGCCGGACTGCTGCTGCGCTCCGAGTTTCTCAACAAGCTGGGAACCGCGCTCACCTGGCTTGCCAGCGGTGCGGGCTTCCTTGGCCTGCTGGTGCGCTGGTGGGAATCGTATCTGATTGCGCCAGAGGTAGGTCGCATTCCGGTGACCAACCTTTATGAAGTTTTCGTGCTGTTCGCCTTCACTACTGCGCTGATCTATCTGTACTACGAACACCGCTACAAGACCCGCGCCATGGGCGGTTTCGTCGGCCTGATCATTTCCGCCTCGATCGGTTTTCTGCTCTGGTACCACTTCGCCCAGGGAGCGCATGAGATCGAGCCGCTGATTCCGGCGCTGCAGAGCTGGTGGATGAAGATCCACGTTCCGACCAACTTCGTGGCCTACGGGGCGTTCGCGATCGCTGCGATGATCGGTGTGGCCTATGTGATCCAGGCCCGCAATCCGCAGAAGTGGCAGGAACGTGGTCTGCCCTCGGCGGAGGTCATGGATGACCTGATGTACAAGAACATCGCACTGGGTTTCGCGTTCTTCACCATCGCGACCATCCTTGGCGCGCTGTGGGCGGCCGAGGCCTGGGGCGGCTACTGGTCCTGGGATCCTAAGGAAACCTGGTCCCTGATCACATGGCTCAACTACGCGGCGTGGTTGCACCTGCGCTTCACGAAGGGCTGGCGCGGCGTGCCGATGGCCTGGTGGGCGATCATCGGTCTGTTCGTCGTCACCTTCACGTTCCTTGGCGTGAACATCTTCCTGTCGGGCCTGCATTCCTACGGCGAGCTGTAAGGAAGTGTCAGCATGGGCGCCCGGAGCAGAACCCGGGCGTCGTGCAGCGTTCAAAGCAGCAGAGCCTGCTGATAGAGCGCGACAGGTCGACCAACAAGGAGTCTGGTAACGATGAAAAAGGTCTTCGGGGGAATCCTCGTATCGCTGCTGCTGGCGGGAACCGCGGCGGCGCAGAGTTTTGAAGAAGGGCAGGATTATCGGAAGCTGTCATCCGAGACCCGTACAGCCACCGGCGACCGGATCGAAGTGCGCGAATTCTTCTCGTATGCCTGCCCGGGCTGCAACGCGTTCTATCCGCTGGTCAACCAGTGGAGCGAAACGCTGGATGACGATGTCGAGCTGGTCCACAGTCCGGTTGTCTTCCGTTCCAGCTGGGAAAACCTCGCCCGGGCCTACCACGTTGCCAATGCGCTGGATGTCACGGACGTGATGCATGGCGCGATCTTCAATGCATTCCATAACGAAAACCAGCGGCTGGAAACGATGGATTCCCTGGTCGCGGTATTCGAGGAACAGGGTGTGGATACGGATGCCGTTCGCGCAGAGTGGAATGGTTTTTCGGTAGACGGCGCGCTGCGCTCCGTCGAGCGCTCGGCGAGCCGCCACGGCGTTCAGCGCACGCCATCCATGGGCGTCAACGGCCGCTACTACACCGACCCCGAACTGGCAGGCGACTTCGATCGCATGCTACGGGTTGTCGACTATCTGGTGGAGAAGGAACGCCAGGCCGCCCAGTGAGCGAAACCGGACAGCCGACGGTCGATCGCCCTGTTCTAGCCGGGAAAGAAACTACCGACGGTAACAGTCCCGGTGCCGAAACCCAGGGCTTGAGACTACTCAGTTACAATATCCAGACCGGCATGCGGACCAGCAGCTATCGGGATTACCTGATGCGTAGCTGGCAGACCCTGGTGCCGCACCCGGAACGCTCCCGCAACATCGACCAGATTTCCGGCCTGCTTGGTGACTTCGATCTGGTGGGCTTGCAGGAAGTAGACGCCGGCAGTCTGCGCAGCGGCTTCGTCAATCAGACCCGCTATCTCGGTGAGCGCGCCGGCTTCCCGTATTGGCACGATCAGACCAACCGGCGTATCGGTCGCCTTGCCCGCCACAGCAACGGCCTGCTCAGCCGATACCGGGCGCTGCGCGTCCGCGAACATCCTCTCCCCGGTATGATCCCTGGTCGCGGCGCGCTGCATATCACCTTCGGCGGGCCGGACGATGATCTCGACCTGATCCTGATGCATCTGGCGTTGGGCCAGCGCACGCGTATGCGTCAGCTGGCCTACGTTGCGGGTCTGGTGCGCGAGTTGAAGCACGTGATCGTGATGGGCGACCTGAATTGCCGCACAGACAGCCGTGAATTGCGCCATCTCCTGGATACCACGGCCCTGCGGGAACCGCTGCCCACACTCTACACCTATCCCAGCTGGGCTCCGCGGCGGAACATCGATCACATTCTTGTGTCCGATTCGCTGACCGTCAGGCAGGCAGCAGTGCTCGATTACCCCCTGTCCGACCACCTGCCAATCAGCATGCGTGTGGTATTGCCTGAGTCGATAACGCTGGTGCCGTAAGAAACGCTGATTCATTCTTGCGTCTGTACTACTGACGCTGACGGTATGACCACTCCATCAGTGCCTCGGCGCTCATCGCGGGCGCATGGATAAACCCCTGCGTTACGTCGCACCCTTCGATGCGCAGCAGTTCCAGCTGCTGCTTTGTCTCGACACCTTCGGCAACCACCCTCAGTCGCAACTGGCGCGCCATGGCCAGGATGGCGCGGATGATCGCGTGATCGCTGGGGTCGTTGAGGATGTCACGGACGAATGAACGGTCGATTTTCAGTACCGTGACCGGTAGGTGCTTGAGTTTGCCCAGAGAGGAATAGCCGGTGCCAAAATCGTCGATTGCCAGCCCGATGCCCATCTCACGAAGCGAGAGGAGCACGGCCAGGCCCCGCTGCTCGCGTTCCATCAGCGTGCTTTCCGTGATTTCCAGTTCCAGACGATCTCCGGGTAGGCCGTATTCCTCCAGCAGCGACATGATCTTTTCCGGCAGATGCCCGTCCTGCAGCTGATGCGGCGAGGCGTTTACCGCAACCCGGGGAACATGTAGCCCGGCCGCCTGCCAGCGCAGCAGATCACGGCATGCCCGGCGCAGCACCCAGTCACCCAGAGACTGAATCAGGCCGGAACGCTCCGCGATATCCACAAACTCCTGCGGTGGGATCACCCCGAGCTCTTCATCCGTCCAGCGCAGCAGCGCCTCGACTCCGGCCAGTTTGCCGGAGCGCGTGCTCACCAGTGGCTGGTAGTGCAACTCCATGGCATCGTTTTCGATGGCCAGAACCAGGCGCTGCCGAATACGACTGCGGGTCATGGCCTGGGACTCGAGGGCGCTGGAGAAGTGTCGGGTCAGGCAGCGGCCCTGGCGCCGGGCATCGCGCATGGCAAGCTCGACGAAGCGGAGTAAATCCGAAGCTTTCCGTGCATCGTTCGGGTAGTGGCAGGCAC
>SKGQ01000048.1 GCA_007117515.1 Ectothiorhodospiraceae bacterium
CTGCGTTGGAGTCCGCATTTTTTCCGAGGCAAGGCGCGTTGCGCAACCGGCACCGCGCCTTGCCAGATGACCAAAACCGGTCTCGGGCGCAGACGCGGGAATAAATCAGTGTTTCCTTAAGGAGAATGTCGATGATGATGCGCGATGATGAGGTGGTTGGTGTTGGCAACTGGATGCTGACGCTTTTCCTGGCGGCTATTCCACTGGTGAACATTGTCATGCTGCTGATCTGGTCCTTTGGCAGTAGCACGCCACAAAGCAAGGCGAACTGGGCCCGTGCGACCCTCGCCTGGTTTGCCATCCTGATTGGCCTCGGCATCGTGATGACGCTGGTCAGCGGCCCGGGCGGCGGCTTTGCCATGTCCGGTTAGCAGCAGGGGAGGTTTGGCATGAGCGGATTTCGTACGGAACGCGACAGCATGGGCGAGTTGCAGGTCCCGGGTGACGCACTCTATGGCGCGCAGACGCAGCGTGCGGTGCAGAACTTTCAGATCAGTGGCCGGCCCATGCCAGCAAGGTTCATCGGCGCGCTGGCACTGGTGAAGGCCGCAGCGGCGGTGGCCAATCAGGAATTGGGGCTGCTGGATGCGCCGCGCGCGGCGGCAATCGAGACGGCGGCCCGCGCCGTTGCCGGCGGTGAGCACATCAGTGCGTTTCCGGTGGATGTGTTTCAGACCGGCTCTGGTACCAGCAGCAATATGAACGCCAACGAAGTGATTGGCCGTCTGGCCAGTGAGGCTTCCGGCACGATCTGCCACCCCAATGACCACGTCAATATGGGTCAGAGCAGCAATGACGTCATACCGACGGCCCTGCATGTCAGTGCCGCGCTGGCCTGGCATGGGGATCTGCTGCCGGCGCTGGATCAGCTGCACGGAAGTCTGCAGCGCCGTGCCGAGGAACTGGACGAAGTCACCAAGACCGGTCGCACTCATCTGATGGATGCGATGCCGGTGACACTGGGCCAGGAGATCGGTGCCTGGGCGGCGCAGATCGATGCAGCGCGAAAGCGCCTGCGGCAGTCGGCAGACGAACTGCTGGCGCTGGCGATTGGCGGCACCGCGGTGGGCACCGGCATCAATGCCCATCCTGACTTCGGCGACCGTGTCGCCGCGGATCTGGCGAGGCAAACCGGCCTGGAGTTCCACGTTGCGCCGGATGCCTTCCAGGCGCTCAGCAGCCAGGATGCGGCGGTGGCCTTCTCCGGTCAGTTGCGCGCGCTGGCCGTCGCACTGATGAAGATTGCCAATGATCTGCGCTGGATGAACAGCGGCCCCCTGGCCGGCCTGGGCGAGATTGCCCTGCCAGCCCTGCAGCCCGGTTCCAGCATCATGCCGGGCAAGGTGAATCCCGTGATTCCCGAGGCGGTGGCGATGGTCTGCGCCCGGGTGATGGGGAACGACGGCACCGTGGGTTTGGCGGGGCAATCAGGAAATTTCCAGTTAAACGTTATGTTACCGCTTATTGCTGACACTTTGCTTGAGAGCATCCAGCTGCTCGCCAATGGCGCGAAATCGCTGGCGACCCAGGCGGTGGATGGGTTCACCGTGAATCAGGTCCAGCTGGACGCGGCGCTGGCCCGCAATCCGATTCTGGTGACGGCACTCAACTCGGTGATCGGCTATGAAGCCGGTGCGGCCATCGCCAAGAAGGCCTACGCCGAAGGCCGCCCGGTGATCGACGTGGCCGAGGAGTCCTGTGATCTGAGCCGTTCCGAACTGGAACGACTCCTGGATCCCCGCACCCTGACCCGAGGCGGCATTGTCGGGGGTGACTCAGGGGCACTGAGTCACTCTTCCTCCGGCGATAGAACCTGGTAGCGAGCATAGAACTGTCCAACGTTCGAACCCTGGTCCAGATACAGGCTTTCCAGTCTCAGATCGGCGGGCGGCTCAAACACGGGTCCGGCGACAAAGGTGCCGCCGTTACCCGCTACCAGGCGGTGACGTGTGGTCAGAAACAGTGTGTCCAGCACGTCATCGGCGACGAGGGTATGGAATACCCATGGGCCGGTGGCGCAGTACGCGCGCCGATAGCCCAGGGAAGTCAGTGTGTGGGCGATACGCTGGCCGCTGACCCGTTCGCCGGAGTCCAGCCGATGCACCGTCGCCCCTTCGGCTTCACGCTGGCGCACGCGCTTCGGGTCCGCATCGGCCGTGGTCAGGATGTGAATGCCGCGGCCCTGGTCCAGCAGCAATTGCGGGACCACGAAATCCAGGCTTGCGCTGATCACCAGGACGTCCGGTTGCGGCCGTTGACCGCGTTCACGGCGCGCCGCGTGCAGATCGAGGAAATCAGCATCACCACCCAGTGGCAGGATGTCCTGGGCAGTGCCTGCCTTCAGATCGCGCAGATAGCGCCCGCTGGACAGCAACACATCCGCATGGGATGCCAGTTCCTGAAACAGCCTCCAGTCCCGCGGATCGGCAATGCTGCCAGCCACCCCTTCGATGCCGGTCGTTTCGTTCACCAGTGAGATACGGCCGTCCAGCGTCTGCACGAAATTGGCATAAATCCAGGGGCCGGCGCGACCGCGATCGGGCAGGTCCAGATCACGGTAGAGCCCCTTGAGGGCGCGGGAACCGGGCGGGCCGGGACCGAACAGCGGCACAATGGGATCGTCGTACATGGCGTCCTTTCAAGTCAGTTTGAGCGGGATCGGCCCGCGGGAGTCACTGCGTCGAGGCATGCGCGGCGGCAAAAGTTCCTGCCGGGCGCAGTATCACCGAAGCCTGATAGGCTTGGGGCCGACATTTCAACCAAGAACCCGGGAACAGCATGGCGCCGACCAGCCAGACCGATGATGTCGTTGAACGCAGCTATCGAATCCTTAGTGGCGATGACAGTGACGAACGCAGCTGTGAGGCGATTCCCGACAGTGCCTGCTCCGATGTTCCCGGCAATTATCTGCTGAACATCGGCAATGGCGCCGCAACCAAGCTCGCGGAACAGCTGGCTGGCCCGAACCTTGTGCTTCCATGGCTGCTCTCGGCGCTGGGCACACCGGCTGCGCTTGTCGGTTTCCTGATGCCGGCGAAGCAGATTGGATCGCTGGCGCCGCAGTTGTTGGTGTCCGGACAGATACGACGGCTGGCGCGACGGAAATGGGCCTGGGTTGGGGCCGGTCTATCGCAGGCCGCGCTTCTGCTCCTGATCGTTGTCGCTGCGCTGGTCCTGCCGCCGCTGGCGGCAGGTCTCGCGATTCTGCTGCTGTTCCTGCTGTTCGCGGTCTGCAGTGGTGTGGGCTCGGTCGCGTTCCAGGACGTGACCGGCAAGACCATCCCCAAGGGCCGGCGGGGTCGCCTGTTGTCGGTAAGGGCAGCCATCGGCGGGGTGCTGACGCTGGCCGCGGGCGCCGTGCTGCATGTGTTCTTCGGCGATGCCGACGGCATCGGCGTCTACCTGGCATTGGTCCTGATCGCCGCCGGACTCTGGGCCATCGCCGCTTTCCTGTTTCTGTTGCTCGACGAAACCGCGGGCGCCACCGACGGCGGTCGCAATCCGGTCGACGAACTACGCCACGGGCTCGCCGTGACCCGGGACGTGCCCGGTTATCGTCGCTATATCATCACTCGCGGACTGCTGCTGTCAGTGGAACTCGCGATGCCGTTCTATGCCCTCCACGGCGAGAACGTGTTTGGCGGTGAGGTTGCGGCGCTGGGTATCTTCGTTATCACTCTGGGCCTGGCCAGCGTCGTCAGCAGTCCGTTCTGGGGCTATTTCTCCGATCGCTCGAGCCGCACCGTGCTGATGCTCAGCGGTCTGTTCGGGGCCCTGGCCGGTGTCATGGCGCTGATCATCGCCCTCGGCCCGGAGGTCCTGCAGCAGGCCTGGATCTACACCAGCGTGTTTCTGGTGCTCGGCATTGCCGAGGCCGGTGTGCGTCTCGGTCGCAAGACCTATCTGGTGGATGCCGCACCCAGCAGTGAGCGGCCGCTATACGTGGCGTTCAGCAACACTTCGACCGGTCTGCTCGCGGTTGCCGGCGGTGGTCTGGGCTTCATCGCCCAGTTCTATGGCACTGACACGCTCGTAGCGGTGCTGATATTACTGGCTCTGGCGGGTACGGCAGCGGCCTGGCGGATGCCGGAGGCGGAGCGGATGATGGCGCAATGACCGGCGAGTCGCGTTCAAGGGAACAGATCGCGAAACCATTCGACCCGAACTGTCGGGATTGCCCGCGCCTGGCCGGCTTTCTGGATTCGGTTGCCGCCGAGCGACCGGACTATCATGCCGCGCCGGTGCCGGACTTCGGCGATTCTGAAGCCCGTTTTCTGATTGTGGGCCTGGCGCCGGGCATGCATGGTGCGAATCGAACGGGGCGGCCATTCACCGGTGATCACGCCGGGATTCTGCTGTATCAGACGCTGTATGACTTCGGTTTTTCCACGGCGCCGGAAAGTCATTCTGCCAATGACGGTCTGCGACTGATCGACGCCCGGGTCAGTAACGCGGTGCGCTGCCTGCCACCCCAGAACAAGCCCACGCCGGCGGAGGTCCGCAGCTGTGCGCCGTATTTGCGGCATGACCTGGGGGCGTTGCCGGAACATGCCGTTGTGCTGGCGCTCGGCCGCATTGCACATGACGCCGTGCTTTCCGCGCTGGGCGAGCGCCGCAGCCATTATCCCTTCGGGCACGCGGCCGAGCATCGGCCCGCGGCCGGTTTCACGCTGCTGGATTCCTATCACTGCAGCCGGTACAACACGCAGACGCGACGTCTGACGCCAGACATGTTCCGGGCCGTGTTCCAACGCGTTTGCGAGTTGCTGAATCAGCCGTGAGTTCTGACACCGCACCCCAGTTCGACGCCAAGGCGTTAATCCGTCATCTGCCGGAGAAGCCGGGCGTGTATCGCATGATAGATGCCGGCGGCACGGTTCTGTATGTCGGCAAGGCACGGCGCCTGAAGCGGCGCGTGGCGAGTTACTTCACGCGCAGCAACCGCGGCAGCCGGATTGATGCCATGGTGCGTCAGGTCCGCGATATCGAGATCACGGTGACCCATACCGAAGCCGAAGCGCTGATTCTCGAGAACAACCTGATCAAGCAACACAGCCCGCGGTACAACGTGCTGCTGCGGGATGACAAGAGTTATCCCTTCATCGTCCTCAGTGACCACTCCGATTTTCCACGGCTTGGCTTTTACCGCGGCAGTCGGCGCAAGGGGGGCCGCTATTTCGGCCCGTTTCCCAGTGCCACTGCGGTGCGTAACACCCTGAGTCATCTGCAGAAGGTGTTTCCGGTCCGGCAATGCGAGGACACCTTCTTCCGGAATCGTTCGCGTCCCTGCCTGCAATACCAGATCGAGCGCTGTACCGCGCCCTGCGTGGGCTACATCAGCCCTGAGGATTACGCCCGCGACGTGCAGCATGCAGTGAAGTTTCTGGAAGGGCGCAGCGGCGAAGTCATCGATGAGCTGGCAGCGGGGATGGAAAAGGCCGCCGAGTCGCTGGATTTCGAGCAGGCCGCGCGACTGCGGGATCGGATCAGCAGTCTGCGGCAGATCCAGGAAAAGCAGTACATCAGCGGCGAAAAGGGCGACCTGGACGTGGTGGCCTGCGTCCATCAGGGCCGTCAGGCCTGCGTTCAGGTGTTCTATATCCGGGGCGGTCAGAATCTTGGCAATCGCAGCTACTTCCCGCGCATTCCGGAGGAAACGGATGAGAACGAGGTGCTGACTGCGTTTCTCGCTCGCTACTACCTGGGACGTCAGGCGCCGCGGGAGATTCTGGTCAACGGTCCCGTTCCGGAAAAGAACCTGCTGGAGGAGGCGCTGACCCGCGAGAGCGGCATGCAGGTCAGCATCCGGCAGCGTGTGCGGGGTGAGCGTCGGCGCTGGCTCGACATGGCGGTTACCAACGCACGCGCCGCGCTGGCGGCACGCATGGCCAGTCATGCCGGTATCCAGCAGCGTTTCGAGGAACTGCAGCAGGCGCTGGCGCTGGCCGAACTGCCGGGGCGCATCGAGTGTTTCGATATCAGTCATACCGCAGGCGAGGCCACGGTTGCGTCCTGTGTGGTTTTTGATACCGAGGGCGCACGCAAATCGGACTATCGCCGCTTCAATATCCGTGACGTCATCGCCGGTGACGACTACGCGGCGATGCGTCAGGCACTGACCCGCCGCTACAAGCGGCTCCGCGAGGGTGAGGGTCAGTTGCCCGACCTGCTGCTCATTGACGGCGGACGTGGCCAGTTGAAGCAGGCCATGGAGGCTCTGGAGGAGTTACAGGTGACCGGGGTGGAGCTGGTGGGTATCGCCAAGGGTCCGGACCGGCGCCCGGGGGAGGAGACCCTGTTTCGCGCGGGTCATGAGGATGTCGTTATACTGCCGCCAGACTCGCCGGCGCTGCATCTGCTGCAGCAGATCCGTGACGAGGCGCACCGCTTCGCGATTACCGGACACCGGGCGCGTCGGGACAAGACGCGGCGCACGTCCAGACTGGAGGATGTGCCGGGTTTGGGGCCAAAGCGGCGACAAAATTTATTGAAACAATTCGGTGGTTTGCGCGGTATAGCTCGTGCCGGGGTTGAGGATCTGGAAAGCGTCAAGGGGATCAGCCGTGAACTGGCGCAGCGGGTCTATGACGCCTTTCATGACGACGGCCGGGCACCATAAACCATCCGGGGGACGGGGATGCCACTCAACCTGCCAAATGCCCTGACACTGGGGCGGATCGCACTGATTCCGGTGTTCGGTCTTGTGTTTCTGCTGCCAGTGGGATGGGCGAATATCGCTGCAGCATTCATCTTTGCGCTGGCTGCGGTGACGGACTGGCTCGATGGCTACCTGGCGCGCCGGCTGGGGCAGACCTCGGCCTTCGGTGCCTTCCTCGACCCGGTGGCCGACAAGCTGATGGTTGCCGTTGCGCTGGTGGCACTGGTCGCGGTCAACCCGTCGCCGCTGTTTGCACTGCCGGCGGCGGTCATCATCTGTCGCGAGATCGCGGTCTCGGCCCTGCGCGAGTGGATGGCGGAACTCGGTGAACGTGCCCATGTAGCGGTCAACATGATGGGTAAGGTCAAGACCGCGCTGCAGATGATCTCCATCACCATGTTGTTGTACCGGGAGCCGGTGCTGGGCGTTTCCATGCATGCCCTGGGCTTGTTCCTGCTGTTTGCGGCTGCCGCGCTGACGCTGTGGTCGATGGTTCTGTATCTGGCGGCGGCCTGGAAGGTTCTGGCCCGCTGAGTGGCCTTGCCAGGACCGGGCGATGTCGACGACTGCAGACTCAGGCTTGACAGAAGGGGCACCCCGATTAGAATATGCGCCACCCAAGCGGGAATAGCTCAGTTGGTAGAGCACAACCTTGCCAAGGTTGGGGTCGCGAGTTCGAGTCTCGTTTCCCGCTCCAGATTTCCGAAAGCCCCGGCCCTGCCGGGGCTTTGCGTATCCGGGCGAAGCATGGCGGGGCTCTGCCCGTACTGTCTGTTCGCTGGTACCATGCGTGAAAGATCAGTTCGCCTCCGGCTCGGTGGCAGAGTGGTGATGCAGCGGCCTGCAAAGCCGTGTACGTCGGTTCGATTCCGGCCCGAGCCTCCATATCCCATGTACCGCAGATCCACCGATTGACGGCAGGGGCTCGCGCAGGCAATGCTTTCGCGGGAATAAATCAGTGTTTCCCTAGCGGGTGTGGTGGAATTGGTAGACACATCAGACTTAAAATCTGAAGGCTGAATAGCCGTGCCGGTTCGAGTCCGGCCACCCGCACCAGTCACATGTCCAGTGCCCGCCTTGCCCGCGGCGAAACCTTGGCGTCGCTGTGCCAGTCAGATGCTGCCGAAGCCCCGCGGGATGAATCCCAGGTTGTTATCCACGGACTTGACGCCCGCAGTATTCTCGGCCGCCACCTGAACCGCCATCTTCTCCTGCGAATTCTCCACCAGGCCCCACAACTGGACGCGGCCTTCAGTGACGATGACATTGATGCGGTCGGCCCGAACGCCGGTGTTCTCGTCGACCTCCTGGAGGATCGCCTTGCAGATCTCGCGATCGTCAGCAGTCACGCTGGCGTCGGGCTCGGACGCCGAGAAGCCGCGCAGCAGGTTGGCGCGGCTGACGATGCCAACCAGCCTGTCCGCGGTCACCACCGGCACCCGCTTTATCTGGTGCTTCTCGAGCAGGGTGGAGATCCTGTGCAACGGCATCTCCTCGTCGATGGTGATCGGGTCGCGGGTCATCACCTCGTGGGCCTGGTGACCGTGGTATTTGATGTAGTCCGCAGGATCACGACCAGCCATCAACTTCAGCCACCATGACTCGCGGCGACCGCTGTCGTTGTCGACGCGGCGGATCAGGTCTCCCTCGCTGACGATACCCAGCACCTTGTCCCTGGCATCCACCACGGGCACGGCGCTGATACCGTTCTCAAGCAGCACGTTAGCGATCTCGCGCACCTTGCTGTCGGGCCCCACGGTAATGACATTGCGAGTCATGATATCTGCTGCTTGCATGGCGCGTCCTCTGGGCGTCGCGAACCTCTCGGCGTCGTGAATAGGCGATCCGCGAATCGCAGGCCACCGACTCATGCGTCGATTCCCGGCAGGCCCCATCGGGCATTGCCTTCCATCAGAAGATAGCAATGCCCGCCGCGAAGCGCCGCAGTCATTCTGCGGTCAAGCAGCGCAACGCGGCAATCGGGAAAAATGCGGCCCAAGCCAAGGGGCCCGGCTGATTTTGGCCTCTGACCGACGGGTTGTACTATCCAGCGAGTCGTCTCAAGTCATCGGTCGCGTGACCGCATCCGCCAGCGCGGTGTAAAGCAATATGAAAAAGGCGGATAAAACGAAGGGTTGGCAAGGCTAGATGATGTATTCCCGGGCCTTGCCGGTTCAAGTCCGGCAAGGGCGCAATCCTGTCCCGCGCCGCGCGAGGCGCGCCAGTCGGAACCTGCCATGACCGAGCAACCTGCCCATATTCACTGGAATGCCCGCTATCGCGGGAGAGAACCCGACGCGACCGGACCGTCCGAAGTGCTGGCCTGGCACAGCCATCTGCTGCCGCGCCAGGGGCGGGCGTTGGACCTGGCCGCCGGGCTTGCGGCAAATGGCATCTGCCTCGCCGGCCATGGTCTCGAAACCGAGGCATGGGACGTTTCCGATGTCGCGGTTGCCACGGTCAACCGTTTCGCCCGGGAGCGCTTCCTGCCGCTTACGGCGCGAATCCGTGATGTGCAGGCGCGGCCTCCGGAACCGGAAACGTTCGACGTCATCATCGTCAGCCGCTTTCTGCATCGGCCGCTCTGCTCGGCGTTGACCGCCGCGTTGCGGCCGTGTGGATTGCTGTTCTATCAGACCTTCACGCGGCTCAAGGTCAACGACCGGGGGCCATCCAACCCCGAGTTCCTGCTCGCACCGGGCGAACTGTTGCACCTTTTTGCTGGCTTGCAGCCCGTCATCTACCGCGAGGAGCAGGATCTCGGGGATCTGTCCTCAGGGTTTCGTGATGAGGCGATGCTGGTGGCCCGGAAGGCCACGGAGACCGTGGCTGCCGATTGACCGTCGCCCCTGTCATGGCAGACTGAGCGCGGTTTGCATGAATGCCCGCCAGTTCCATGCCGGCGGCCATGCAGAAGAATTCCAACAGCGCAGGGCAGGGGAGAGTGATGGCGGCACCACGAGCATCCGTCCACGGGGAATGGTCCAGCAGCCTGTTTTTCATCCTTGCGGCTACCGGGTCGGCCGTGGGGCTCGGCAATCTCTGGCGCTTTCCTTACCTGGTCGGCGATAACGGCGGCGGTGCCTTCGTCGTTATCTATCTGTTGTGCATCCTGCTGGTTGGGCTGCCGATCATGATGGCCGAGATCATGATCGGCCGCCGAGGCCGCCACAGCCCTATCAACAGCCTCCGCCTGATAGCCCGTGACGAGGGCCTGAGCCCTGCCTGGCAGGGCCTCGGTTGGCTTGGCGTTGCCGCCGGCTTCATGATTCTCTCGTTCTACAGCGTGGTTGGAGGCTGGGCTCTGTATTATGGCTTCGAGGCCTTCCAGGGCGGTTTCCGGGGCATCGACACCGACGCCGCCGGGACGCTGTTCGAGGGCGTGCTCGCCAGTCCAGGCCTTGTGGTGCTCTGGCATAGCGTGTTCCTGCTGCTGCTGTTCGGCATTGTTGCGGCGGGCGTCAAAAGCGGTCTGCAACGCGCCGTCACCTGGCTGATGCCGCTGTTGTTCCTGCTGCTGTTGTTTCTGGTGCTCTACGGCGCCCTGACCGGGGGCTTTGCCGAGACGCTGGCGTTCATGTTCCAGCCCGATTTCTCGGTCATCGATGGCGGCACAATACTGACGGCGCTCGGTCAGGCCTTTTTCACCCTCAGCCTCGGTATGGGCGCGATCATGGTTTACGGCGCTTATCTGCCCTCGCGCGCCTCCATTCCCGCCAATACCCTCTGGATTGTGGGCATGGACACGCTGACCGCGATCATTGCCGGTCTGGCCATCTTCCCGATCGTCTTTTCTGCCGGCATGGAGCCGGGGCAGGGGCCGGGACTGGTTTTCGTAACGCTGCCGGTAGTGTTCGGCGAGATCATGCTGGGGACCCTGCTTGGCATGGCCTTCTTCGTCCTGTTGTCAGTGGCGGCGATCACCTCGGGCATTTCGCTGCTGGAACCCGCGGTGGCCTATCTGACCGAGCGAGGGCCGCTCGGTCGTGCCGGCGCCGCAGCCATCATTGCCTTTGCCATCTGGCTGCTGGGCATTGCCGCCGGCCTGTCGCTGAACGTCTGGGCCGATGTGCGCATTCTGCCGTTCGCCGATCTGGGCATTTTCGATCTGCTCGAGTTCGTCTCCAACGACATCATGCTGCCCCTGGGCGGGCTGCTGATCGCGGTGTTCGCGGCCTGGCGGATCCGGCCCCGGACCCGCCTTGCCGAACTGGGCATGCAACCGGACAGTCTGCGATTCCGTCTCTGGCTGGTGATCACCCGTTTTGTCGCACCGCTGGCGGTTGTTTTCGTTTTCCTGAACGCCCTCGGCCTGTTCGGCTGATGCGCATGCGGACGATCTGCCTGTGCTGCCTCCTGCTCTTGCCGTTGACCGCGGCAACCGGGGCCGACTGCCTGGAAAGCACTGCTGCACTGGAATCCATGGAGCAGCGTTCGGTCCGGTTTCTCGGTGGCGGTAGTGAAGCCCTGGAACTGATCGTGCGCGTGGCGGAGACCAGCCGGCAGCGTGCCGCAGGCATGCAGCACCTCTGCGAGCGCAGCGTGCGTGACAATCCAATGCTGTTTCGTTTTCAAGAGCCGGTGCAACACGCCTTTCACATGCAGAATGTCCAGGTACCGCTCGATATCTTTTTTCTCGACGAGAGTGGCATGATTCTCAGCCGGCAGCGGATGGTTCCGGGTGAGGGCTTGTACCGCCCGGACCATTCGTTCCGGTATGCGCTGGAATTGTTGGCCGGTGAGGCCGAGCGACTTGGTCTCGAGGAAGGAATGCAGCTTCGTCCGCGAAGCGCCGACTGAGGTCTGATGACGGTGTCCGGGGATTCCCAGTTCGTCGAACTTCCGGTGCAGGGCATGCACTGCGCTTCTTGCGTCGCGCGTGTGGAAAAGACCCTTGATGCCCTGCCGGGCGTTTTCGAGGCATCGGCCAACCTGGTCAGCAGCCAGGCCCGTCTGCGCGTGAATCCCGAGCTGTTCCGGATTGATCAGGCCGTGCAATCGCTGGCTTCGGCGGGTTACGACGTTCCCGTGCGAGCGCTGCGGCTGGATGTGGAGGCCATGCATTGCGGCAGTTGCATCGCCCGGGTCGAGGCCGCAGCAGGCGCTGTCAGCGGCGTCGCCGCGGCCGAGGCCAACCTGGCGGACAGCAGTTTGCGTGTCGAGGTGATGGCCGGTGACTTCAGGGTGCCCGACCTTTTGCGTGCCCTGCGTGACGCCGGTTATCCGGCGCGTCTTGCCGAGCAGGGAATCTCGGCCCGGCAGCAGCGCGAACAACGGGATCGCCAGGAACTCCGGCATCTGAAACGCGCTACCCTGCTGGCCGCAGTACTGACCTTGCCGATATTCCTCACCGAGATGGGTAGCCATCTGATACCGGGGTTTGCCGACCGGTTGCAGGCTGCAGTGGGCATCACCCCAATCCTCTATACGCAGATGCTGCTGGCCACGGTAGTGCAGTTCGGCCCGGGATGGCGATTCTATCGACTCGGGGGCCCGGCGCTATGGCGCGGCTCGCCGGACATGCACTCCCTGGTCATGCTGGGGACCACCGCGGCCTATGGTTACTCGGTGATTGCCACCGTGATACCCGGTGTCTTGCCGGAGGCGGCGGTCCACGTCTACTTCGAACCGGCCGCGGTAATCATCACCCTGGTGCTGCTGGGGCGTTACATCGAAACCCGCGCCAAGGGCCGGACGGGCGACGCGATCCGGCATCTTCTGGCGCTGCAGGCGCCGGAAGCCCTGGTCCGGCGTGGTCAGGAGTGGCAGCTCCAGGCCATTGAGGCGGTGGCCCCGGGCGATCGGCTGCTGGTACGTCCCGGCGAGCGGATTCCACTGGATGGCACCGTTCTGGTGGGAGAGTCCTGGGTCGATGAATCCATGCTCAGCGGCGAACCGGAACCGGTGCGGCGGGGACCGGAACAGGCGGTGGTCGGCGGGAGTGTCAACGGCAATTCCAGCCTGGAGATCCGCGTTGATCGCACCGGCGAGGATACCGTGCTGGCCAACATCATCCGTATGGTGCAGGACGCCCAGGCCGCAAAACTGCCGATTCAGGCGGTCGTCGATCGTGTCACCGCCCGTTTCGTGCCTGCCGTACTGCTGGTTGCGGTGATCACGTTCGGCGTCTGGCTGCTGCTGGGCGACGAATCCGCGCTCAGTCTGGCTTTGGTGAATGCGGTGGCCGTGCTGATCATTGCCTGCCCCTGTGCCATGGGGCTGGCAACGCCCGTATCCATCATGGTCGGAACGGGCAGGGCGGCCGAAATGGGCATCCTGTTTCGCGGCGGCGATGCATTGCAGAGCCTGCGTGACGTCAAGCTGGTGGCGTTCGACAAGACTGGCACGCTCACCGTCGGCAAACCTGAATTGACCCACCTGGAGCTTGCGCCGGGCGGCCCCTCGGACGAGAAGACGGCACTGCGACTTCTGGCGTCGATGGAACGTCATTCGGAACACCCCCTGGCTGCAGCCATTGTCGCGGCAGCACCATCGGATCTTCTGGATGCCAGTGCCGTTGAGGTGACTGCTGGGCAGGGCATCGCGGCAACGGTTGACGGCCGGGCGCTATGCATCGGATCCGAGCGCTTTCTTGCCCGGCAGGGCATCGATCTCTCGGGCTTCTCTGCGCGCGCCATGGAACTCGCCGCCGAGGGCCGCACAGTGCTGTTCGCGGCAGACGACGGCCAGCCCCTGGCGCTGATTGCCGTTTCCGATCCCGTTCGTGATGGCGCTGGCGAAGCCGTTCGCAGACTGCAGGCCCGAGGACTGCATTGTGTGATGATCACTGGCGATGGCTGGAAGACGGCCGAGTCGGTGGCAGCTGCCCTGGGTATCGATGACGTCCGCGCGGAAACACTTCCGGGCGACAAGGCGGGTGTTGTCAGGGAATTGCAGGAGGAGGGCGGCTCCGTGGCCTTTGTCGGCGACGGTATCAACGATGCACCGGCACTGGCCCAGGCAGATATCGGCATTGCCGTTGGCAGCGGAACAGACGTGGCGATCGAGTCTGCGGACGTGGTGCTGATGGGTAATGACCTGCGCCGCCTGGATGCCGCGATCCGGCTCTCGTCGGCGACGCTGCGTAACATCCGACAGAATCTGGTCTGGGCGTTCGGCTACAACATCCTGCTGATCCCGGTGGCGGCGGGCCTGCTTTATCCACTGCTGGGTCTGCTTCTGTCACCGATGCTGGCTGCGCTTGCCATGGGGATGTCGAGTATCAGTGTGTTGGCCAATGCCCTGCGGCTGAAGCGCTTGCCTCTGGGGGGCTGAGCGGCATGGGCCAGCGCCTGCGACGAATCATTCTGCTGTGCCTGATGCTGCCGCTCAGCGTGGCGGCGGAAACCGCGTTCGAGGCAGATACGCTCTATGTTTTCTGGAGTGAGGACTGCCCCCATTGCCGTGAGCAGAAGCTGTTTCTCGAATCCCTGCAGCAGTCCTATCCCGAACTCCGTGTGATTGACATGGAACTCTCGCGCTCCGACCGCTACCACCAGCTTTTCAGGCAGATGGCGGCTGCACGCGGGATCACCTCGCTGTCGGTACCCACGGTGTTCTTCAATGATCATGTCTGGGTCGGTGCCAGCGCGCTGATCGAGCGGCAGATACGGCAGGCGGTCGCCAGTGTGCATGCGCCGGCAACCGCGGTGGCAGACGAAACGGCAGCGGATGGGATCTGGTTCGGTGGCTTGCAGGAAAGCGAGGCGTCCATCCTCCTGTTGACCGCCCTGATCGCCCTGGTGGACGGATTCAACCCCTGTTCCCTGTGGGTACTGACCCTGCTGCTGGCACTGGTGATCAATTCCGGTTCCCGACGGCGTATCGCCCTGGTGGGCGGAACGTTTCTGCTGACCACGGCGCTGATTTATGGTGCCTTCGTCGCCGGTGTTTTCAGCGTTCTGTCCTTCCTTCTTTATTTACAATGGGTGCAGTGGCTGGTGGCCGGCTTTGCCCTGTTCTTCGGCCTGGTCAACGTCAAGGATTACTTCTGGTACAAGCGCGGTCTGTCGTTCACCATCGCAGAGTCGCAAAAGCCTGGTATCTACCGGGGGCTGCGCCGCCTGCGCCAGGAAAACCTTGGCGGTATCGCGTTGATCCTCGCCACCGTGTTGATGGCAGCGGGCATTGCCGTGGTGGAATTGCCCTGCACGGCGGGGTTTCCGGTGCTGTGGAGCAGCATTATCTCCGAGCGCGGCGTCGCAGGGGGCGAATTTGCCCTGCTGCTGGGTGTTTACGTACTGGTCTATCTCCTGATCGAGTTGCTGGTGTTCGGGACGGCCCTGTTAACGCTGCGCATGGAGCGATTCGAGGAACGCCATGGCCGGCTGCTGAAACTCTATGGTGGAATGATCATGCTGGCACTGGCCGGGGCACTTGTACTGAAGCCGGATCTCATGGGTCAGTTGCAGGGGTCGTTGCTGCTGTTCGGTGGTGCCTTCCTTGCTGCCAGTCTGATCGTGCTGTTGACCCGTTCCCGCGCCACGTCATCCTGAGCCCGGGACGGAAAGAAGGAGAGGCCGATGTTCCGTTCGGTACTGGTTCTGGGTTCCATTCGCGGGATCCGAGTGCAGATTCACGTCAGCTGGCTGATCATCTTCGCCCTGGTGCTGCTGGTGCTGTCGGCCAGTTTCCACCACCAGCATCCGGACTGGTCGACGCCGACAGTCATGATTACCGCCGCGATCACGGTGCTGGTATTCTTCGCCAGCATTGTCGCCCATGAGTTCGGCCACAGTCTGGTGGCCATAAGGCGCGGTATCCCGGTGCGCTCCATCACCCTGTTCCTGTTTGGCGGACTGGCACAGCTTTCGCGGGATTCGGAGAGCGCCGATGACGAATTCTGGATCGCCATTGCCGGGCCATTGGTCAGTTTCGCGCTGGCCGCGTTGTTCTATCTCACCAGCCAGCTGACCGCAGGAGTCAGCGAACCTGTGGCTGCAGCCACCGCCTGGCTGGCGCTGATCAATTTCGTGGTGGCGGTGTTCAATATGGTTCCCGGCTTCCCACTGGACGGAGGACGGGTATTCCGTGCCGTGATCTGGAAACTCACCGGGGACGCGGAGCGGGGCATGCGGGCGGCGGTCCTCGGAGGCAGGACGGTCGCCTATCTGCTGTTCGGTCTCGGCCTCTGGACCATGCTGACCCATGGCAACGTCTTTGGCGGTATCTGGATCATGCTAATCGCCTGGTTCCTGCTGGCCAATGCCGAGGCCGGGCAGCAGGGTTTCGACATGCAGCGGCGGATGTCCGGGGTCCGGGCCAGAGAACTCGCGGATCGGCAGGTGCCCACGGTGGCCGCAGGGACCAGCATTACGGATTGGGTGGAGCAGAGCGTGCTGCAACATGGCCTGCGCTCGGCCCTGGTCTGTCGGGGACAGGAGGTTCTGGGGCTGGTGAGCCTGACGGACATCCGCGCCTGCCCCCGGGACGAATGGGCGCTGACCCCTGTGGACAGGCACATGACCCGGCGGGAGTCCCTGCACACGGTGAGCCCGGAGACGCCGGCGCCGGAGTTGCTGCAGGCCGTGACCGAACACAATCTGAACCAGGTTCCGGTGCTGGACGAAGGCCGTCCCGTGGGCTGGATTGATCGGGAGCGCCTGCTGCGGATGGTGAAAATGCACATGGAACTGGGCCGCGGCTGAGACGACAGTGCCCGGGGAACGACTGAGTTTGCTTCGACTCTGAATGATAGAGTCCGGGGAACGGCTTGTGATCGTCGATCGCCGCCCTCAGATCTTCACCAGGCAACGGAACGGAGCGGAGTCCATGAGCAGGCAGGCGAATGTCAGCCAGATCGGAAGCGACGATGCAGTGATGCTGCGTGGCAATACCGACATTGGCAACCAGGAACAGACCCGCCGTATCATCCGGTATCTTCTGGAGAAGCTTCCCCATGGCGGCTCCTTCGACGGTTCCGACGTGTTGCTGCAGACCCAGGAGACGGGACTACAGGTCTCGCAGGAGCTGATCGCCGGTTCGTTGATGGACATGGCCCAGCGCGGTGAGGCGTCGCTCACCGTTTACGACTTCGAGAATGGCGAGCCGCCGATCTACAACTGCGCGTCCACGGATCTGCTGCGCGAGCGCGACGGCGTGATGATCCACGAACTGGTCATGACACGTCCCGGCGATGTGCCGTTGACGCCGGGTTTGGCCTAGCCAAACGTTTGTCCACGGGATCTCTCCGGTGGATGCCGTTGCATAACCGCGTCGGGAGGTCCAGGCGGGAAACTGACGCGGCAGTACAGTATTACCAAGGATGATTACCGGCCGTTCTGCAGGCCTTTATCGTCGAGGGGTGCGACCGATTCAATGAGCCCCGGATGGTCGTTTGCCGGCTTGTTCACGGCACTGCTGACCGGGTAGGCGTGCAGAAGGTCGGGGTCGATGGGTTTTACCGCCTTCTTTATGGCTGCGCGATCGTGATGGCTGGGGTCGAGCCAGGCCTCCCGGCATTCCGGCTTGAGCACCAGTGGCATTCGGTCGTGGATCAGCTTGAAAGGGTCGGCCGCGGGATGAGTGATGATCGCGAATGACGATGCCTTTCCATCCTCATCCACTTCGTAGATTCCGGCGAAGAACAGCAACTCGCCGTCCCGATGCGTTAGATAATGCGGCAACTTTGCGTTGCCGTCGCGCTTCCATTCGAACCAGCCATTTGCGGGCACCAGACAACGCTGCCTGGCGAACGCCTGCCGAAAATAGGGGCTCTCCGCGACTTTCTCGGCCCGCGCGTTGATCGGCCGTGGTGCGTCAGCCTTCGCCCACCGCGGCTTGAACCCCCACAGGACCTGCTCGATGAATGCATCCTCGCCCCTCCGGGTCAGGTTCGGCGGGTGGGTGCCCGGTGCAATGTTGAAACTCGGCTCCGTGTTCCCGGCATGGTCCAGGAAACCCATTGCAGCCGCGATGGTCTCGGTTGCTGAATACAGTGCATACCGTCCGCACATACCTTCGACCTCGACCTGACAAGCGACCTGGTGCACGTTGTTGCTCTGGCCCGCAGATTGCCGTAATTCGACCGAATCACGGCGCCCCGTATACACGTTACATGAGCGTAAACGGGAACTGGACCGTAACGCACGGATCGCGTTTTCCCGGGTTTTCTCCGAGAGTGGGCCATCGCGCCTGGTTTTGAACGGCGCTATTCGGAATCAAAAAAAATGCCCCTGGAGGACAGGGGCAGAAGGGAGCTAGCCAGGCAACGCCTGGCTGAGGAGGATCATGCCCCACAGGCGCGTTTAAGCCGCCCGTGGTAGAGGCGTGCAAACAGATCGGTGTTTCCTTAGCGGAGCCCTATGAAAGACAATATGGCCAGTACGATGACTACGGCTCCGATAATCCAGATAATGTTGTTCATGAGAGATTTCGGTCCCTGCCTGTAAGGCGTTTCGCCTGATGTCACAGATTGTTATTCCACATTAACCGTGCGGCGGTCGATTCTCTGTGCGTTCCCGTCCATATAGCGCTTTTCGTGATAAACCGACGCCAGATACAAAAAAACACCGGACCCTGTTAGGGCCCGGTGTTTTTTATTGCAGTTATTGCCGGATAGCGATCAGTCTGACTCGTACTCCGGGGCGTTCTTCAGCGCATCTTCGTCCATGTCGACAGAGAGCGAAGGTTCGTCATCGTCGAAGGACAGCTGGACGCGATTCCAGTTCACGGCAACGTTCCTTTCGCCGATGCCGAGCCGGCCGCCGGTACCGATGATCACGGCCACGACCTTGCCTTCTGAATCGATCACGAGGTCGTTCACCGTGCCGACTGAATCGTCGCTACCGCGAGATTTGACGTCCTGACCAATCAGGTCGTCTGCGGAGTAGCCGTCCTGCGGCTTGCTGGTGATGTGGTCTTCCTGCTGGTCCGCATCACCATATCGGACGTGAGAAGGGGCATCGTCGTCATGATCATCATCGGCAGTCATGCCGGTCCGGTCATGGCCTTCGCCCTCGCGCATACCCGGCTGGTCCCTGGAGCCCGCCTGGCGATCGCGGCCTTCCTCGGAGGTTGCGCCCGGTTGTCCGGTTTGGCGTGACTGCTGTCCGTGGTCGTCATCCGAGGTCATGCCCGACTCTTCGGAATAACCCAGCTGGTTCTCGCGATCTGCACTCTGTTCGTCGGCGAATGCGGATCCGATGCCCAGCGCTAGGGTGGGTGTCAGCATTGCTGCGAGTGCAAGTGATGTGATTCTGTTCATGTTTGGCTCCTGATTGTAGCCCGACGGAAATATGACGATCGGGTATACTGCATACGCATCCGGTCCGCAGTGATGTCGTCAACTCCGCGTAAGATGTTGGGGCAATTGCCACAACGGTTCCGAATGCAGGGTTGACTGTGACTGAATATTCTTGGCGCGTCGGTTCGCTGGCGCACCCGAATGCCGTGAATCAGGCGAGTTGCGGAAGGTGGGGCAACACAGGGTCGTGTTGGAAAAAAGGGGGCGAGAGAGAGCCCCTGAGAAACGTCCGGGTCAGATGCTTCCTAGTTTGAGCTGTCCTCTGCTGCCAGACTCCTGGTGCTGGTTCCATAGAGCCGCTCAACGCCGCGCAGGTCTCCCGGCTGCAGATCCTGATAACGCTCGGTGTATCTGAACGACATCACCTGTCCGGACGGCCCGGGGTGATCAAGACCGATCACATGGCCGATCTCGTGGATCAGCGTGTAGCGAATGTCGTACACGTCCTTGTCTCCATCGAAGCCCACTTTCCACGGTTGTTCCGGGTTCAGGCAGACGCGTGCCTGATCGATGGACTTGACGCCATTGTCACTGCCGGCCTGAAACTCGACATTGGCAAAGGCACGCCCGGCGGGTTGACCCTGTGCACCGATGAGAATGTCTGCCTGATCGGGATCGTCGGCAGGGATGAACGAGATGTTGGCGGCATTCTCCCAGACACGGAAGGCGGCTGTCGCTTCGTCCCGGAGTTCGGTTCGGGATATCCCGGATCGTTTTGCCAGCTCGTCCATGGGCACGAGATGGCGGCAGTTGCCAGCCTCGGCGAAGTACAACGGGGCATGCACGAATGCATAGCTCACGACGGCGCCTGTCCCAAGCTCCGTGCTGCCCCATTTGCCGTTGTAGCCATCGATCTTCAGTAACTGGAACGCGTCATCGCCACTGCTGGCTGCGGTGGGAACAAAGCTCGCAATCAGGCAGAGCAGCAACGGGCAGATGGATGGACCTGCGCGCCGCGTCACGCTTTTTGGCATTCTTCCCCGCCCCCCGGATCGGCTCTATGTCAGGAGCCAGTGATTAGTCGAAACGAAGGTTAAGGCGGGGCGACGTCAAATTTATGGCATGGCGTCACAAAATTGGGATTATTGTGGAGCGGTGTTGATCTTTTCTAGCCGTTGGGAGCGCGAGACTGGGGAAACGTCGTCATTTGAGGACGCGGGTGGAGGGTTCCAGACAGAGTGTCATTAATTTGGCGACCGGCTCAGGCTTCGGGTGAGCCCGGCCTTGATCTGACTCCAGGTCGCGACCAAAAAGGCTGTCAGGGGAACGGCCAGGATCATGCCGGCCACGCCGCCGAAAGCGATCCCCCAGAAAAACACGGAGATCACCACCAGCACGGGAGGCAAGCCGGTGCGATGGGCCATGATTCTGGGTGTCAGAACCCAGCTCTCTATCAGCTGTACTACCGCGAAGACCAGAATGGTGACAACGAGCACTCCGATCCCGCCGTCGGGCTGAAAATAGGATAGCGGCAGCACGATCACGAGTCCGATCACGGTACCCAGGAACGGCACTACGTTGAGCAATCCGAGGATCAACCCGAGGGTGTAACGAATTTTGTGTGTTGGGCCATTATGTTCCGAGGAGGACATCATGGCACGACAGACACGACCCAAGATTGACGATGCGTTAATCGACGAGCTGCTCAAGGGCCGGGAGCA
>SKGQ01000163.1 GCA_007117515.1 Ectothiorhodospiraceae bacterium
CTGTGTCATCGCCCTTGGAGCTGCTCTGGTGGCAAGCCCCGGCAAGGCTGACTGGATGTTGCTTGGTGGAGTGGAGGAGGTGTTCGATGGCCGCTTCGTCCAGCTGACCGCCTTGTTTCCATTTTCGGGGCAGTTGGGCAGCGGCTTCATTCACCGCTACAGCATGCACTACCTCGAGTACGAGTATCCGGTAGAGGACGGCCTCGTAGAGGCGGACAGCTGGAGCGGCTCGGTGGCAATCGGTTACCAGATTCCGGTGACCAACGGCTGGCTGGGCTTCGCCGCTGGTCCCGCCTACCGAAATACGAATTACACACCGTCCCAGCCGGACAATCGCCAGGAGGGCTCGCGGGTCGTCGCGCAGATGGATGTTGATGCAGGCCTGCTGCATGCCGACCGCTGGCTTTATGCAGCTAGCATCAGCTACACCCCGCGTTACCGCGCCTACTGGGGACGTGCCAGGGTGCTCATGAGAACCAGCCCCAGAACCTTTCTGGGTCCCGAATTCGTGGCTCATGGCGACCGTGATTACGATGCACAGCAATACGGGCTCGCACTCCAGCTCAACCGCGTGATCGGACCCCTGGACGTGGTGATCAAGGCTGGGGCCAAGCGCATTCGCGATGGCGATAACGGCGCTTACGGCGGCATCGAGTTTTTGCGGCACTTCAATTGAAGTACTCGCGTTCCCACTCCCTCTGAGCAGCCCGCAACGATTCCTGGACAGCGCGCGGCCGGCCGTGTTCGCTCAAGCCCCGGCCTGATACGCTGATCCATTCCGTCAGACATGAATCAGCCCCAGGGAGTACGGTCATCGGAAAGCGGCAGCCGGTTTCCGCCCGAGGCCAGCCCCGACCCCATCGGGAGGAGGCCAGCATGGAACAACCCGGTTTCGTTACCGGGAAAACCCGGCGCCAGTGGTCGTCGGAACCCGCCTTTGTGTTCGCCATGGCCGCTGCGGCGGTCGGGCTAGGCAACCTGTGGCGCTTCCCCTATATGGTCGGCGAGCATGGCGGCGCCGCGTTCATCCTTGCCTACCTCATGGCCCTGTTCATCATCTGCCTGCCCATCATGATCCTGGAAGTGGCGGCCGGGCGGCTGGCCCAGGGCAACGTCGTGCACACCTTTCGCCAGGTCAACCGCTTCGGCCCCTGGTATGGCTGGTTCGTGGTCGGGCTGACCACACTCATTACCAGCTACTATCTGGTGATCACCGGCTGGACGCTTGGTTACGCGGTCGATGCCGTGCGCGACGAGGTCCGGCCGTTTGAAGACTTCTCGGCTGGCTATGCATCGATGTGGTTCTTCTTCGCCATGATCGTGCTTACCAGCATTTTCCTGCTGCGAGGCATTGCCGCCATCGAGAAGTTTTCCAAGCTCCTCATGCCGGTGCTGCTTGCGGTCGTGGTCGGCCTGGTGGTGGTCGCCAGTCGCATGGACGGCTGGGACGAGGCCAGGGACTTCCTGCTCTACGCGGACTTCAGCGCCTGGCGTAACCCCGACCTCTGGGTCATGGCGTTCGGTCAGGGCTTCTACACCCTGGCAATAGGCCAGGGCTACCTGGTCACCTATGGCAGCTACATCCCGCGGAAGGCGCATGTGCCGCGCGCCTGCCTTGTGGTGGGCATCACCGAAACCTGTATCGCACTGCTCGCCGGCTGGATGATCTTCCCGTTCGTGTTCACCTACGGTCTCGATCCAGGCCAAGGCAGCCAGCTTGCCTTCACCACACTGCCCCGGGTGTTCGAGCACATGGCATGGGGCTGGCCCGTGGCGATGGCCTTTTTCTGTCTATTTTTCCTGGCAGCCTTCAGCTCTTCACTGGCCGGCCTGAAAGTGGTCGTCAGTGCCATCGCCGAAGAGGCCCGGACGACCAACGCCCGCGCGGTGCTCAGCGTTGCTGCATTGATGCTGGCGCTTGGGTTGCCGTCCGCGCTCAGTTTCACGCCCCTGGCATGGACCATCGGCGGCATGCCGGTACTGGACTGGGTCGACCAGATCGTTGGTACGCGAGTTGTGCTCTTTTCCGGCGTGTTCGGGGCAGCGCTCTTCTGCTGGTTTGTCCGCCCCATGCGCCTGCGCCACGCACTGGGCACAAGTTCACGGTGGTGGGAGTGGCGGATTTACGTCGTCGGCCGCTGGTTGCCGGTGATCGTGCTGGTATGGCTGGCTGTTACGTGGTTGTTTTGAGTGAAGGGCATTGGGTGATGTCCGGCACCGGGCGGCTTCGCTTCGCCTGACCCATTCCCCGGCAGTAACCCCTTTCCGCTATCGCGAGCGAGTGTGACCAGTTTGGCGCCCCGGGATTGCCAAGGCGGCCGGCGTTGCCTCGCAATGGCGGGCCAGGACTGGAGGTCCTGGCCCGAATCCTCCAATCCCGGATTATTCGATCTGCACCACCAGTTCTTCCGAGTAATCGCTCCAGAGGCCGTCGCGATCCTGCGTCCGGGCCGCGAAGTAGTAAGTGCCGGGTTCGAGGCCATCAATGGTCGTTCCGTGAAGCAACTCGCCTTCAAAGACCGAGCCGCTCCAGGTCGTCTGGCTTTCATGACGATATACAATCTCATGGCCTTCGATTTCGTGTTGGTCGAGGTAGTCGCCGTTCTCCCGTTCGGTCGCTATGTCCCAGGACAGGCTGATGCTTGCTTGGGTGATGGGTTCCGGTTCCGGTTCCGGTTCCGGTTCGGGCTCGGGCTCCGGTTCCGGCTCTGGCTCTGGCTCCGGTTCCGGCTCGGGCTCCGTGTGCCCGTTCTTGTTGCCGCGCCCGTTGCCGTTGCCGTTGTTCCCTTTCTTGCCGTCGTCGTCACTGCTGTCGGTGTTGTTTCCGCCACCCTGAGCATGAGCGGGCATACCCGCCCATGCGGGGGACATTGCAAAACAGAAAAGTAATGTCAGGAGCGCGCACGGTCGAATTGACCGGGACAAGGCCCGATAGGATCGCAGGATCATGTTGCCGACTCCATTTACTCGGGCGTCTTTCGCCTATGCCCGGACTGATTGCTGGTTCAGAAAAGCGCGCGCGACTGAGCTGACCGGGACGGGGCCCGATAGAGCGTCAATGACATGACGCGCGCTTCCTGGAATGCTTATTGGGCCAATTGCCCCGTGACTTGAATCCTACGGACCGTGGATCGGGGAGACTGAGAACGTTGTCTCACTGGCGGGGTGAAAAGCGTCACAGAATTGACAGGAGGCCGGACTGGGTCAGCCATTCGTGGCGAGAAGTAGACGAAAGGTAAGCATTGCGGAATTCATGACCGCGTCACCGGTTGGTGACCGGGTCGGCAAGCATTGCACGATCTCGACCGCCGCGTTTTGCCAGGTAGAGCGCCCGGCGCGCACCAGCCGAGGGCGTTCTCAATCGGCGGCTGATTCCGTCGTTCATTGGCGTGCGTCTTTTTCATGCCGGACTATTACCCGGGCTCGCCGACGTATGTTCTCTTCCGCACAGACCGGATTCTCTGACGGAATCAACCTGAAAACTCCGCAGGCGGTCGTTCCATCCTGTCGGAAAAAAAACGGCGCTCGCAATTCAACTTGCTTGTTCCCCACTTGTAGCCAGGGATTCACCGGATGAGTGCACAAAGGTTGATTACCGACACCACGGACGACCCGCGGGCATGGCGTCGCCTGCTGAGTTCTTACCGTGAACCCCGCATCGCGAGGAGCGTTGTCGAAATTCTCATTACGGCAATCCCGTTCGCGCTCCTCTGGGCGCTGACATGGCTTGCCGTGAGCACAGGCTACTGGGTTGGGCTGGTGCTCGCTTTGCCGGCGGCAGGCTTCCTCGTGCGCCTGTTCATGATCCAGCATGACTGCGGCCATGGGTCGTTTTTCCGCTCTCGACGTGCCAACGACTGGGTTGGGCGGGTTATCGGTGTGCTGACCCTTACGCCTTACGATCTCTGGCGCCACAGCCATGCAATCCATCACTCCAGCTCCGGCAACCTGGACCGGCCCAGCGTCGGTGGCATCGACACGCTGACCGTGACGGAATACCAGGGATTGCCAACGTTCCATCGGCTGCGTTATCGCCTGTATCGCCATCCATTGGTCCTGTTCGGTATCGGCCCGGCATACGTCTTTCTGCTTCGGAATCGGTGGCCAGTGCGTTTCATGCGATCCGGGTGGATGCCCTGGGTGAGCACCATGGGCACCAATGCCGCTATAGTTCTCGTGGCAGCCGCTGCGATGGGGCTGGTTGGTATCGGGGATTTTCTACTCGTACAGGGATCCATTACGCTGCTTGCTTCGGGCATGGGCGTCTGGCTGTTCTACGTACAGCACCAATTCGAAGACACCTACTGGGAGCACCAGGACGAGTGGGAATTCCATGAGGCGGCCTTTCATGGGAGTTCGCACTACGCGTTGCCGGGCTTGCTGCGATGGTTCAGCGCCAACATCGGCGTGCACCATGTCCATCACCTGTGCAGTCGCATTCCGTCGTACCGGCTCCACGAAGTGCTGCGGGACCATCCGGAACTTAAGGATGTCGGTCGCATCACCCTCCGCCAGAGTCTGGCGGGTGTATCCCTTGCCCTTTGGGATGAGAACCAGCGGCGCCTGGTATCTTTCAGGGAGGCAGGGCGCGCCTCCGCCGGCGATCAGAGCCGGCGGGCGGAGTCCGTGAATGCAGACATGAACCCCTGAGGAGCGGTATGGCAATCGAATTCAGGATCAACCATCCCGTTACTGCAGACGATTTCATTGATTTGCTGGAGAGTTCTACACTCGGGGAACGTCGACCAATCCATGATAGAGGTTGCATCGAGGGGATGGTTTCCAACTCGAACCTCATCGTGAGTGCCTGGGACGGTCCCTTGCTGATTGGCATTGCACGCAGTGTCACGGATTTTCATTACGCCTGTCTTCTGTCAGATCTGGCCGTGCACAAGGATTATCAACGGTCCGGAATAGGTAAGCGTTTGCAGTCTCTGACCCGGGAGCAACTGGGCCCCCGCTGCAAGGTGATAATCATCGCAGCCCCGGCCGCGAAGTCGTACTACGGGCAGGTGGGTTACGTGCACAACGGCTACTGTTGGGTTCTGGATCCGGGGGCGTCGATCAAGTCCGGGAGAGCGACAAGCCGGTCGTGGACTTTGAAAGGCGCAGGATCGGTGCCTCCCTCGCAGTGATGTGCCCCACCCGAAAACCAGGTTGTCCTCAGCAGAGGCTTTGTCTGCAGCTGCGGCTCCAGCTTTGGTGCCGGTGCCCCCGACAGGTTCGAGAGGTGTTGTCGAAACGGTAACGCCAGGGAAACACTGATTTATTCTCACCTCTGGGTTAGGAGTCGGCATAGAATGCCACCGCTCCCTTGATCGCCGCCACCTCCCGGGTCGGCTGTTCGTAGCTCCACGCAACATCCCGGTGTCCATCAAACGACCAGTAACAGGCATCGCCTTTGAACGGGCAGTGGGTGACGGTCTCCGACGGAGCGAGCAGGTCCATGCGCACATCCTCCCGCGGGATGTACCGGCGTGGAGGATAGCCACGCTCGCGGAGTTCCATGGCGCGAGTGGTGTCTGCGACCAGCGTTTCGTCGATGCGCACCTGCACCCGGCCATGATGCGGGTGCAGGCTGATTCGGGCCTCGGTGTCATGGCTCATTCTCAGTACCCCTGGGCGCCTCGCCGTAACCACTTGTGGACGAACGCGAGTTTGTGGCGGGCGAAGTCCGACAACACGAACGGGTAGAGGTCCGATAAACCCATGGAACGATTGATATGGTTGACACCGACGGTAAGCGAGGCGGCCGTGTGAATGAGGCGCTCGGAATCCGTCTCGGTGTAGGGGTCCCAGTTGGGGCTCGGTATCTGCGGTGAAGACAGGCCGGTCGCCGTGAAGCTGTCGGCGATATCTGTCAGATGCAGCAGATGTGCCGTTGTTTCCGCCCAGTCCTCATGCGGATGTGACGAGGCATAACTGGTCAGATAATACTGCTTCCAGTTTTCCGGCGGACCGTTCTGGTAGTGGTATTGAAGCGCTCCCGGATAATCGATGCGCTCGTCACCGAACATCGCGCGGAATGCGTCGATAAAGTCGTCACGAATACTCAGCCGCCACCAGAGCATATGCGCGATCTCGTGGCGCATGTGGCCGATCATGGTTCGGTAGGGTTCTTCCAGCGCTTCCCGACGGGTGGTGAGCAGGATGGGGTCCAC
>SKGQ01000061.1 GCA_007117515.1 Ectothiorhodospiraceae bacterium
AACAGCCAGCGGGATAGCTGGTTTGCCGGCTTCGGCGGCGATCTGCTCGGGGGTGTCTGGCTGGGGCGGGACGACAACGCGGCAACGGAGCTTACCGGTGCCAGCGGGGCGCTGCCGATCTGGGCGGATGCGCTCAGCGTGATCAATCCCGCACCGCTGCAATTGCGACCGCCGGATGGTGTCGAGACGGTCTGGATTGAACGCGAGACGGGTCGGCTCGCAGCCGAGCATTGTGCGGGAGTTCGCCCACTGCCCTATAGTCGAGTGCATCAACCGGAGCCGAGTCGTGACTGCCATGGGCAGGAGGATGATCCGGACTCCGGAAGTGGCGTCGCAGACTGGTTCAGAGGGTTGTTTCAATGAACTGGCGTTTATTCGCACTGATTCCGGCCATCGCCGTATTGCTTGCAGCTTGCGCGGTGGAGCCACCCGATCGTCGGCCTCCGCCTCCGCCGCCACCCCCCGCGGAGGAGCCGCCAGCGGATCCGGATGAGCCGCCCCCGGTGACTGAGCCCGAGGTCGATCCGGAGCCGGAAGCGGATGCCCCCGTCCGCGGCGGTGCCGCCGTAGTCGCCCTGCAGACCGATGCGGACACGGCCTCGGCCGAGGGCGAGCATGGGCGCGCAGCCTCGCTGCTGGAACGCGCATTGCGCATCGAGCCGCATAATCCGGTGCTCTGGCACAACCTGGCGGTGGTTCGCTATCGCGAGGGTGATTACGCCCAGGCAGAGAGCATGGCCATGCGTTCCAATCGCTATGCTGACGGTCGACGTTCGCTGATGCAGCGCAACTGGCAGTTGATTGCCGTGGCCCGTGAACTGGCCGGCGATGAAGCCGGTGCCGGGGAGGCACGCCAGCGCGCGGAGCGTCTCGGCGGCGGGGGTTGAATGGCGGCGGTACGTGAGCTGTTGTCTGCCGATGGTCCGCTTGCCGAACATGTGCCGGGGTTCCAGCCGCGTGAGGAGCAGCAGGCCCTGGCCGAAGCGGTGGATCAGGCATTGTCCGATGGCGTGAGCCTGATCGCCGAGGCGGGCACCGGCACGGGCAAGACCTTTGCCTATCTGCTGCCGGCTCTGCGCGCGCGCGGTCGCGTCATCATTTCCACCGGAACCCGTACCCTGCAGGATCAGCTGTTCCACAAGGATCTGCCGGTGGTGCGGGAGGCAATGGAACTGCCGGTATGTGTCGCACTGCTCAAGGGCCGCTCCAACTATCTCTGCCGTTACCGGATGGACCGGGCGGAGTTCGACCCACGCTTCGACCGGCGCGACACTGCCCAGGACCTGCAACAGATCCGGCAATGGGCGGCGATGACCCGAACCGGCGATGTCTCCGAGCTGGCCGCGGTGCCAGCAGATCGCCCCGTCTGGGGGCGCGCGACGTCCACTGTCGACAATTGCCTGGGCCAGGATTGCCCCGACTACGGTGACTGCTTTCTGATGGAGGCGCGCAAGCGTGCCCAGGAGGCAGAGGTGGTCGTGGTAAACCATCATCTGCTGATGGCGGACATGGCGTTGAAGGAGGGCGGTCACGGCGAGGTTCTGCCCGGCGCCGACGCCTATATCCTGGACGAGGCACACCAACTGCCGGAGGTGGCGGCGCAGTTCTTCGGCATCTCGGTCAGCGCCCGCCAGTTCATGGATCTGTTGCGCGATGTCACCGCCGAGGATCTGCGCGAGGGCGGTGACGAACCGGATCTGGCGGAGATCATGGCGAATCTGCGGAAGGCGGTGCTGGATTTCCGGCTGTGTCTGGGGGAACGACCGACCCGCGCGGCCTGGGCCGGCTTTGATGGTCGTCCGGAGGTAACGAAGGGCGTCGAGACCCTGGTCGAGGGGCTGGCGGCGTTGCAGGGCGTGCTTGAGCGCATGGCTGAGCGCGGCAAGGGGCTGGAGGCCTGTTACCGGCGCTGCGCGGGTCTGGCAGCAGATCTGAACGCCTTTCTTGCGCCCGCGCAAGGTGAGGCCGTTCCATGGTTCGAAACGCACAGTCAGTCCTTCATCCTGCGCCTCACGCCGCTGGATGTGGGGCAGCAGGTGCAGGGCCAGATGCAACGCCATCCCGGGGCCTGGATCTTCACCTCGGCGACCCTGTCGGTCGCTGGCGGCTTCGAGCATTTCCGGCGGCGTCTGGGCTTGCCCGAGGAAACACGGCAGATCCGACTGGAGAGCCCGTTCGACTATGCCAACAACGCGGTCCTGTTCGTGCCCCGGGGGCTGCCGGAGCCGAACGCCCCTGATTACAACACGGCCTTTCTGGAACAGGCCTGGCCCCTGGTGCAGGCAAGCGGCGGCCGGGCCTTCCTGTTGTTCACCAGTTACCGCGCACTGCACGCGGCCGCCGATTGGCTGCGCGATCGCTGCGATTATCCGCTGCTGGTCCAGGGGCAGGCCTCCCAGCGGCAGTTGCTGGATCGGTTCCGGGAGGCGGGCAACGCGGTTCTCCTGGGTACCGCGAGCTTCTGGGAAGGGGTGGACGTGAAGGGCGAGGCGCTGTCTCTGGTCTGCATTGACCGCTTGCCCTTCGCCTCGCCGGCGGATCCGGTCAATGAGGCGCGGATTGCCCATTTACGGCGCAATGCTGGCAACCCTTTCCGCGATTTCCAGTTGCCGCAGGCGGTGATTGCGCTCCGCCAGGGGGTCGGTCGCCTGATCCGGGATCACACCGACCGGGGCGTGCTGATGATCGGCGATCCGCGGCTACTGGGCCGTTCCTACGGCCGAAGCTTTCTGGACAGCCTGCCGCCGATGGCCCGCACCCGGGATGCGGCCATCGTTGCCTCGTTCCTGCAGCAGACGGCGCCGGTCAGCACCCCCGATTAGCCGGGGGTGGTGCGCCTTCGGGAACCGTTGTTCGAGTCCCGGGCGCCGAGGTTGGACCAGCCTTTTCCTTCAGTCTTCGACCAGGTTGTAGGAGCCGTCCTCGTCGTGTGTTTCCCGGCCGGTGACCGGCGGGTTGAAGGCGCAGACCAGACGCATGTCCTCGGTGCCGCCACGCAGGATGTGCCGGTCGTGATTGTCCAGCGCGTACAGCGTGCCGTCCTTGATCTCGTGCACTTCGCCGGTGGCCAGATCCTCGATGCTGCCATTGCCGGCAACGCAGTAAACCGCTTCCAGATGATTCTTGTACCAGAGGTGCAGTTCGGCGCCGGCGGGGATGATGGTCTCGTGAAACGAGAACCCCATGCCATCCTTTTTCAGCAGCAGCCGGCGGCTTTTCCAGCCCGGCCCGGATACGTCACGATCACCGCCAATGATGTCTTCGAGTCTGACAATTTTCATGCTCGCTCCTTGAATACGCTTCAACAAAAGACGGCCGGCTACGTTAAGGAAACACTGATTCATTCCCGCGTCTGCGCCCGAGACCGGTTTTGGCCCCTGGCAAGCATGCGAATAAATCAGTGTCTCCTTAAGTAAGCCGGCCGTTGGTCCCGGTGGCTTCCGTCTCTCAACGGCCTCCGGGTCGGGCGAATGAATCAGTCAAGCAGCCTGCGATTACTCGCCGGATGCTTTCTTTTTCAGTCCGAGTTCCTCGAGGGCAATAACGAGGCTCTTCTCGATTATATCCAGACCCTTTTGCAGATCCTCGTCGCTGGTGGTCAGCGGCGGCAGCAGCTTGAGCACCTGGTCATCGGGACCGGCGGTCTCGACGATCAGACCATGGCGGAAGGCGACTTCCGAGATCTTGCTGGCCAGGTCGTGGTTGGCGAACTCGATTGCCTGCATCATGCCCCGGCCCCGCGGGCAGCCACCACCCTTGGGGCAGCTCTTGGTCGGGCTGATGCAAGTGCCGCGATCGGTGGGGCAGCCGCCGGTTTCCGGATACTTTTCACTGAGCGCGGTCAGGAAGTCCCGCATCATCTTGCCGCGCCGGGCTACGTCCTTCTCGAAGGTGTCGTCCTGCCAGAAGAGCTCCAGCGTGCGTTTCGCGGTGACCATGGCCGGGTTGAAGCCGCGGAACGTGCCGTTGTGTTCGCCCGGCTCCCAGATGTCGTACTCGGGCCTGATCAGTGTCAGGGCCAACGGCAGACCATAGCCGCTGATGGATTTTGACACCGTGATCACATCCGGCTGGATACCGGATTCCTCGAAACTGAAAAAGCCGCCACAGCGACCGTTGCCGGTCTGGATGTCATCCACGATCAGCAGCATGTCGTATTTCCGGCAGAGCGCTTCCAGGCCCTGCAACCATTCCTTCTCGGCGACATTGACACCGCCTTCGGCCTGCACCGTTTCAACGATCGCAGCCGCCGGCGTATCCATGCCGGAGCCGGAATCCGCCAGCATCCGGTCGATGTAGTCGATGGTGTTCTGTTCCGGGCCAAAGTAATTGCAGTACGGCATGGAATCGCTGTGGGTAAGCGGCAGGCCCGCACCCTGGCGCTTGAAGGCATTGCCGGTTACGGACAGGGAGCCCAGGCTCATGCCGTGGAAGGCGCTGGTGAAGGACATGATCTTTTCGCGGCCCTTGACCTTGCGGGCAATTTTCAGCGCTGCTTCAACGGCATTGGTCCCGGTTGGCCCCGGAAACTGAACCCGATAGTCCATGTTGCGCGGCTCGAGGATGATGCGCTTGAAGGCTTCCAGAAATTCGCCGCGGGCAACGCTCGCCATGTCGAGACTGTGCGTAATGTTATCGTCGCTGAGATAGTCGACCAGCGCCTTCTTCAATTCCGGATGATTATGGCCGTAATTGAGGACGCTGGCGCCTGCGAAAAAGTCAAGATACTTGCGCCCTTCGACATCTTCAATCCAGGATCCCTTCGCCTTCTTGAAGACGGCCGGGAAGTTTCGAATATAACTCCGGACCTGGGATTCGTTATCGGTAATCATTGCCATTGAGTCAATGGTCATCATTTCATCCTCTTAAGGCGAAAATTGTTCGATTTTATCCGCATTCAGCGGTCCGATCAGAAACAGCTCTTCTGGTTCATGATCGCCGCCCGGCGGAAAATCCGATTCGGTAAAACCCGTCGTGATCGTCACCTCGGCACCGATGGCGCGGGCGACGGAGGCAAACAGCGCCCTTGATGCCTGATTCGATGGCGAAATTGTCGTCTCAAGCCGCTCAGCACCTGCTGCCCCCTCGGATCGCAGAAAGGCGCCCAGCAGTCGCTTGCCCATTCCCCGCCCGCGCATCGAACCGTCAACGCCAACCTGCCAGAGGAAGATCGCTTCAGGTCGCGCCGGTGGGCGGTAGCCGGTGACAAACCCGACGACTCGCCCCTCGCACTCCGCGACGACGCAGGTGTCCGCGAAATCCTTGCAAAGCAACAGATACATGTAACAGGAGTTGGGGTCGAGAACGCCGGATTCGTTGACCACGCGCCAGATTTCGGCACCGTCGGCGACGGTCGGGGCGCGGAAGTGGATTGTCGCGTCTGGGTCCTGAGTGGTTTGATTCAAGTTCAATCCTCTGCCGATTCACAACCGGCCTTTGTCGAGACATCACGGCTTCAGTATAGCCAGCCGGCCCGTCTCTGATGCCAGGCCGCCCTGTCTGACGGGCATGACGCATGTACTGGACGGATGATGATCGATGTGTTTGCGTTTGAACGGTATTAATTATCCGTCATCTGCCTGGTTATTGTCAATAATTCCGTCTTTTTTTTCTTTTTTTTTGTTTTTATTTTTTATTTAATAGTTAGCTTTTGATTAATCGATTAGTTAATTACGGATCGTCTGGTTTGTTGAATGTGTTGGGATTGTTTTGCCATGTTTATCGGGCTCTTCTCGATTCCACCCGAAGGCCGACAAAACCGAAATTCGGATACCTGTCGGGCTTCCCGCACGGGGTGGGCAAATTTATACCTTGCAAACCCTTGCGCCCGACGCACCGCGCCTTGCAGGCCAGCGAATCCGACGGTCACGCGCCGTCATACGCCGCCGCATGCTTGCCTCGGGTTGGGCCGCATTTTTTCCCGACTGCTGCGTTGCGCTGCTTGACCGCAGAATGACTGCGGCCCTGCACAGCGCGCCTTGCCTCGGAAAAAATGCGGACTCCAACGCAGGCGTGCGAATAAATCCGTGTTTCCTTAAGCTTCCGGACCGCAGTGCCGCCCGCCTTGCGCCGGATGCAAACCGGATTCAAAGGCACGGCGGCGCGCTCATACCCGCTTCATCTGACGAGCCCGCGCAACATGCTGAGAACCCTT
>SKGQ01000020.1 GCA_007117515.1 Ectothiorhodospiraceae bacterium
TTGGCCCCTGGCGGCGTTGCGCCACCGGCCCGGTAGCTCGGGCTACCGAACCGGCACCGCGCCTTGCCAGATGACCAAAACCGGTCTCGGGCGCAGACGCGAGAATAAATCAGTGTTTCCCTAGCGGCGTATCGCGGTCAGATAGTCCTTGGCTGACCACCTTTTGCCAGCCGATAAGCGCTTGCCCTGCTGGAGGAAATTGGATGGCGCCTCTGTAAATGCGGGCGCTGGAGTTGTATCCTCCTTGCAATTATTCAAATTTGCGATCGTCACCATAGGGACGAACAATCATGGCATCGATCAGCGAGCATGAGAGCGACGGAGTGAGGGAGCATCTGCGTGAACTCGGCCTGCGGCCCACGCGCCAGCGCGTCGCCCTGGCAAGATTACTGACAGCCGGCGGCCATCGCCACCTCAGCGCCGAGGACGTCTATGCCGAGGCCCGACAGGCCGGCATCCGCCTTGCCTACACCACCGTCTATAACATTCTTCACCAGTTTACCGCCGCCGGCCTGCTGCGGGAGGTGGTGGTTGAATCGGGACGGACCTGGTTTGATACCAATACCGGCCCTCATCTGCATGTTCTGGATGAGGATTCGGGTCGCCTGCAGGATTTTGCCATTGATCCGAAGTCCCTGCCCCTGCTGAAAGACCTGAACCTGGGCGATGACGTCGAGATCGCCGACGTGGAAGTGGTCGTGCGTGTCCGGCGCCGATCCGCTGATAAATGAGGCGGCGCGGTTTCATTGGCTTTCCTGCTACGGTTGAGCCGGTGGATTGATGCACTGAGTGACGCCCTGGGCCGGGTCCTTGCCTGGCTTGTGGTGGTCCTGGTGCTGACTGGCGTCATAAACGTTGTGGCCCGCTTCGCCGGCGCTCAGTTCGGACTCGCCCTGGCCGGTAACGGTATGCTCGAACTCCAGAGCCTGCTGTTCAATCTGCTGATCCTGCTCGGCGCAGTCTGGGTGTTGCGGCTTGATGCTCACCTCAGGGTGGATGTACTGCAGAGCCGCTGGTCGCCGCGCTGCAAGGCCTGGATCGACATTTTCGGTATTACCCTCCTGCTTTTGCCGTTCTGCACTTTCATGGTCCTTTACAGTCTCGATTTCGTCATCCGGTCGTGGCTGCATCTGGAACTGAGTGCGAATCCGGGTGGACTGCCCCGTTACCCAGTCAAAAGCCTGATCCCGTTCGCGTTCCTGCTGCTGTTCCTGCAGGGCGGCAGTGAACTGATCAAGCGCATCGCCTGGATCCGGGGATATGCCGTGGCATGGCCGGTCGGCCCGCGGGGCGGTGCGTGACCCTCTGGCCGCTCGCGATGCTGCCGGTCCTGCTCCTGCTGATGCTCAGCGGCTATCCGGCGGCCTTTGCCCTGGGCGCCACGGCGGTCCTTTTCACGCTGCTGGCTAGCGACCTGTTACCCGCGATCGGCCTTGGTCTTCCCTGGCAGCCGGTGTTTCATGCGGTTGAGATGCATGTCGTGCCGCAGCGTCTGTACGGCTCGATTCTGGAAAATTACACGCTGGTCGCGGTGCCGTTCTTTGTCTTCATGGGCGTCATGCTGGAGCGCTCCGGCCTGGCCGAAGATTTATTGCAAACCATGGGCCGTCTTTTCGGCCGCCTGCGTGGCGGGCTGGCAATCTCGGTGGTACTGGTGGGTGTCCTGCTGGGTGCCTCCACGGGGGTGGTTGGCGCTTCGGTGGTGACGATGGCGGTACTTGCGCTGCCGGTGATGCTGCGTCAGGGCTACGATCCCCGCCTGGCGGCCGGCACCATCGCGGCCAGCGGCACGCTCGGTCAGATTATTCCGCCAAGCCTGGTGCTGATCGTTCTCGGCGATCAGATGGGGGTCAATGTGGGCCAGCTGTTTGTTGGCGCCATCGTGCCCGGCCTGCTGCTGGCGGCACTGTATATCGCCTGGGTGGGCTTGCTGGCATGGCGTCGGCCGACACTTGCACCGGCGACAGACGAGTCCCGGTCGCCATCTGCCAGCAGGCCACTCTGGTTGGCGTTGGTGGTCAGTCTGGTGCCGCCATTGCTGCTCATGCTGCTGGTCCTCGGCAGCATCCTGGCAGGCGTTGCCAGTCCTACCGAGGCCGGTGCCCTGGGTGCCCTTGGCGCAACCTTGCTGGCTTTCGCCAATCGGCGGCTGACACTGCGAACGTTCCGGGAGGCGGGTGCCAGCACCGTGCGCTTGAGCAGTATCGTGTTCATGGTGCTGATCGGTGCCACGGCATTCGCCGCCGTCTTCGGTGCGCTGGACGGTCAGGCTCTGGTGACCGGGGCATTGACCGGGCTGCCTGGTGGCCAGTGGACGTTCATCCTGCTGGTTACCCTGATCGTGTTCCTGCTCGGTTTTTTCCTCGATTTTATCGAGATCAGCTTCATCGTCGTACCGTTGATCGTGCCGGCGGCCCTGGCACTAGGTGTTGATCCGCTCTGGCTCGGCATCCTGATAGCGCTCAATCTTCAGGCCTCGTTCCTGACCCCGCCACTGGGCTTCTCGCTGTTCTATCTGCGGGGCGCCGCCGGCGATCTGCTGACGACCATGGACATCTATCGCGGCGTGATGCCGTTCATTGCCCTGCAGTTGCTGCTGATCGTCCTGGTGATGCTGTTTCCGGCGCTGGTGCTATGGCTGCCGGGAAGGATTTGAGCGGGATACAGCGCCTGCCTCGGGGCTTGCCCTGCAGTGCCATCGTCAGTCCCCGGCGCGTTGGCGGTAAGCCGCGAAACGCAGGCTTGTCTGCCGGTCCCAGTTATCCATCTGATCGCGAAATGCCTGCCAGTCGGCATGGATCTCCCGATACAGACCATCACGCCGGGCGTCCTCCTCGTGCACCTCGCTGGCTGCCTCGCGAAAAGCGTGCAGTACCGGGTCGGGGAACTGGCGGATACGGACCTCCGGGTCATCCTCCAGTGCGCGCAGGGCCGGTGGATTCAGGGCCTGATAACGCGCCGACATCCAGCTATCCGCTTCGGCACACAGGGCAGGCAGGGCGGCGCGCAGTGCTTCGGGCAAGGCCTGCAGCCTGCGCTTGTTGAAATAAAAACCGAGCATGGCGCTGGGTTCGGCCCAGCTTGGCAGGTAAAGGTAGCGGGATACCCGATGCATGCCGAGGATCCGGTCGTCATGGGGACCGACCCATTCGGCGGCATCGAGCAGGCCTCGCGCCATCGCCGTATACACCTCGCCGGCGGGGAGTTGCTGGATGGTGACACCGGTTTTCGCCATCACCCGACCACCGTGACCGGGGAAGCGCATGCGCAGCCCGCGCAGATCGCCTGTGGTGCGGATCTCGCGGTTGAACCAGCCGCCCGTCTGCGGACCCGTGTTACCGCCGGGATAGGCGATCAGGCCGTCACGGGCGTTCAGCGAGTCCCAGAAAGCCTGCCCGTTGCCGTGGCGTAACCAGGCATTCTGCTGTTGCAGACCAAGGCCGAAGGGCAGAGCGGTGAAGAAACCGTGAGCCGGTGACTTGCCGATCTGATAATACGGTGCGGTATGGCCGATGGGGAAGGCGCCGGAGGCCACCGCGTCGTAAACCTCCATCGCGCCGACCCGGGCACCGGCCGGATGGACCCGGCAGCGCACGGTTCCGTCGCTGACCGCTTCCAGTCGCTCCGCAAAGTAGCGCGCCGTGCCAAACAGGTTGTCCAGGGCCGCTGGCCAGGCCGTGACCAGTTCCAGCTGTAGCGGGCGGCCGGCGGTGTGGCCGATCATCGGCGCGGCTAGTGGTGCCGCGGCGGCGGCACCCAGCAGTTGACGACGTTTCATGCGAGACCTCTTCTGACGGCCCGTTTGGAATCGGTCAGCGGTCCCCTTGGGACGCGTGCCTTACCGTTGGCGGGCGCTGGTCAGGCGGTCGCTTTCCCTTGCCGAGCCTGATCCATCTGTGCCTTGGCGTCCCGCAGTGCCGTGCGCAGGCCTTCCTCTATCACCGGGTGATAGAAAGGCATCTCCAGCATTTCCGGGATGGTCAGTTCCTGCTGGTGCGACCATGCCAGCAAATGCGCAAGGTGCTCAGCACGTGGCCCGATCATCTCTGCCCCAAGAAAACGTTCACTGTCCGGGTCTGCGTAGACATGCAGCAGGCCGCGATTCTGGGCCATGACGCGACTGCGCCCCTGATTACCGAAGTCGACTTCCCCGATCACGAAACGAGACCCGTCGAGTTCGGCGTGGGTATCGCCTATCAGTGCGATCTGAGGGTCGCTGAAAACAATGCTGATCTTCGAGCGCCGGTGTCCAGGGCTGACATCGGGCATGCTGGCAGCATTGCTGCCGGCGATATCCCCCTCGTCCGCGGCCTCATGCAACAGTTCGAGCTCGTCATTGACGTCCCCGGCAATGAAGATATGGCTGTCGCCACATTGCATTGTCTGCTGGTCGAACACCGGTACGCCCCGATCGTCCAGTTTCAGCCCGCTGTTCTCCAGTGCCAGTTTCTCGACGTTGGGGGTTCTACCGGTGGCGGCGATCAGGTAGTCGAAGCGTTCTTCGATAATCTGGTCGCTGTCTGCCCGGAAGCGAAGTACGACCTGGTCGCCGTCACGCTCGACGGACTCCACCGAAGCGTCGGTGTGAAGCGCGAACTCGGCGCTGAAAATCTCCTTTGCGAGTCGACGCAACGCCGGATCGCTGAGCGGCCCCAACGACCCGCTACGGCCAAACATGCGTATGCGCACGCCGAGGCGATGCAGTGCCTGCCCCAGTTCCAGGCCAATTATGCCGGGGCCGAACACCGCTGCCGAGCCCGGCAGTTGCTGCCAGGAGAAGATGTCGTCGTTCACCACAAGGCGATCTCCGGCCGCTTCGAACATGGCCGGGCGGCTTGGGCGAGAACCGGTGGCAATGACGATCCGTTCGGCCTCGACGCGGGTGTGCTCGTCTATTTGCAGCGTCTTCGGGTCGAGGAACCGGGCGTAGCCGTTGATCCGGTCCGAGGCGGGAATTGATTCAGTGGATTCCACGACAAAGCCGACGAAGCGATCGCGTTCACTGCGGACCCGTCGCATGACCGCTGCGCCATCGATCATGACATCGCCCGGCCGCACGCCAAAAAGGGGCGCTTCACGGGCATGATGAGCTGCCTCGGCGGCAGCGATCAGCAGTTTGCTCGGCATGCAGCCGACCCGGGCACAGGTCGTGCCGTAGGGGCCGCCCTCGATCAGGACCACCCGATCCTTGAGTTTGCGCGCCGCGCGGTAGGCACTGAGCCCAGCCGAGCCGGCCCCGATCACTGCCACATCGACTGTTCGCGTCTTCATTCACTCTTCTCCAGACTGCACACCAACTGCTCGCCGCACCCGGACGATGGGTGGCATCGTTTTCTCGGTTCGATGCTCGCCATGCTCCATCAGACAGTCCTGACGGGCAGGGGTCGCGGGATTGGTCGGACGGATTCTAGGGAAACACTGATTTATTCGCACGCCTGCGTTGGAGTCCGCATTTTTTCCGAGGCAAGACGCGCTGTGCAGCGCCGCAGTCGCTCTGCGGCCAAGCAGCGCAACGCAGCAGTCGGGAAAAATGCGGCCCAACCCGAAGGGCCCGGCCGGTTTTGGTCCCTTGCGGCGTTGCGCCACCGGCCCGGTAGCTATGGCTACCGAACCGGCACCGCGCCTTGCCAGATGACCAAAACCGGTCTCGGGCGCAGACGCGGGAATAAATCAGTGTTTCCCTAGGCCGCGTTGGCTCGCCCAAGATGGGCCTCCAGCTCGTCACTGCCGCCAATATGCCGACCACCTATGAACACCTGAGGCACGGTGGTCGCGCCGGAAACCCCGCGCAGCGCCCGCGCAGTGATGCCATTGCCGACCGGCACCTCCTCGTAGACTACGCCGTTCGCCGCCAGTAATTCCTTGGCCCTGGCACAGAACGGGCAACCGGGCTTGGTGAAGATCGTGACCGCCTCCGGTGCCACCGCGCGGGCGTTGATGTAATGCAGCATGGTGTCGGCGTCGGAAACCTCGAACGGGTCGCCGGGAACCTGGGGTTCGATGAACATCTTCTCGATGATGCCGTCGCGCACCAGCATGGAATAACGCCAGGAGCGTTTCCCAAAGCCAA
>SKGQ01000176.1 GCA_007117515.1 Ectothiorhodospiraceae bacterium
CTTCGGCGGTTCCGGCGTGACCATCCATTCCGGGTCTGCGACCTCGGTCGGAATCTTCTGGTCGATGTAGGCCTCGATGTCGGGCAGGGAATAAACGTATTCATCGCAGGCCAGGCTGATCGCGTCACCGCTGGCCCCGGCACGGGCGGTGCGGCCGATGCGATGCACGTAGTCCTCGGCTTCCTGCGGCAGATCGAAATTGACCACATGACTGACCTCGGGGATATGCAGGCCACGCGCCGCAACGTCGGTGGCGACCAGGATCGGTAGATCGCCACTCTGGAAACGCTTCAGCAGCTTTTCGCGCTTGGTCTGCGGAATATCGCCGGAGATCACCTCGGCGTCGAAACCATTGCCCAGCAGGTAACCGGTCACGTGGTCGGCGCCGCGCTTGGTGTTGACGAATACGATGGTGCGGTTCATCTCGTGGGCCTTGAACAGGCCGATGAGCAGCGGGATCTTATCTTCCTTGGCCACATGGAAGAGCCGCTGGTTCACGTTGTCCGCGGTGATCTGATCGGCCTCGATGCGGATCACCTCCGGCTCGTTCATGTGCTCGTAGGCCAGTTCCATGACCCGGTGCGACAGGGTTGCCGAGTACAACATGTTGATGCGCTGATCCGGAGGCGGCATGCGTCGCAGCAGGTAGCGGATATCGTTGATGAAGCCGAGATCGAACATGCGATCCGCCTCATCCAGGACCACGACCTCGATATTCTTCAGGTTGAACACACCCTGCTTGAAGAAATCGATGATCCGGCCCGGCGTACCGATCATGATATCGACGCCGGCCTCGATCGCGCGGCGCTGCGACTCGTAGCCGGTACCGCCGTACACTGCCACATGGTTCATGCCAGTGAAGCGGCCGAGCAATTCGGCATCCTTGTGGATCTGCAGGGCCAACTCGCGGGTAGGCGCCAGAATCAGCGCCCAGGGCCCGGTCTTGTCCTCTTCCACTGGCGTTTCCATCAGATAATGCATGGTCGCCAGCAGGAAAGCGGCGGATTTGCCGGTACCGGTCTGGGCCTGGCCGGCAACATCCTTGCCCTTGAGCGCCAGTGGCAGGGTTTCGGCCTGGATCGGCGTGCAATGCGTGTAGCCCGCTTCATCGAGGCCGTCCAGCAGTGACGGCGTCAGGCCCAGGGAGCGAAAGTCGATCTTGGTCATGTGGTCGTTTTCCATGGCGCGAGAGGGTACATCAATTCGGCCGGCATTTCCCGTAGCGTCGCGCGCCCGCGAGGCCGGGCTTTGTCAGGCCGGGGGCTTTGTGGTTCCATGCCTGCCATTCCGTGCTGTCAGGGCCACACACGATGTCACCCGACCATATGAATGCGATTCTTGAGCGGTCCGAGGAGGTTCATGCTCCTGCGGCCGTCGATGCGGCGCTGGATCGGCTGGCTGACGCAATTGCCAGCGATTACCAGCACCGCAGACCACTGGTTTTGAGCGTGATGATCGGCGGCCTGGTGTTTTCCGGCCGCCTGTTGCGGCGGCTGAATTTCCCGCTCACGGTCGATTATCTTCACGCCAGCCGTTACCGGGGAGAGACCCGCGGCGGTGCCGAAGTGCACTGGCTGGCGCGGCCTACCGAGTCCCTGCAGGGACGCTCGGTGCTGATCCTGGATGACATCCTCGACGAGGGACATACCTTGCGGGGCATTGTCGAGTTTTGCCGTCAGCAGGGCGCTGACGACGTCGCAACCGCAGTACTGGTGCGCAAGACTCATGACCGCTGCGTTGCCGGGCTGGACGTGGAGTATGTCGGACTCGACGTGCCGGATCGGTATGTTTTCGGCGCGGGCATGGATTACAAGGATTACCTGCGGAATCTGCCGGGCATCCACGCCTTGGCCCCCGAGGACGAGGAGAGAGCGTGAGCGTTGCGATAATGGGTGGCACCGGGCTGACCAGCCTGCGCAATCTGGAAATTACCCGCCGGGAGGTGGTGCATACCCCCTACGGTGAACCGTCCGGACCCATCACCCACGGCGAGTTATGTGGCCGCGAGGTCATGTTCCTCGCGCGTCATGGCTATGGCCATACGATCCCGCCACACCGGGTGAACTACCGCGCCAACCTCTGGGCGCTTCGGCATCTGGGCGTTGAGCGCCTGATTGCCGTTGCCGCAGTGGGCGGTATCGCCGATGACATGGCCCCGGGCCGGCTGGCGATTCCGGATCAGATCATCGACTACACCTGGGGGCGGCAACACACCCTGTTCGAGGAGGATCTGCCCCACGTTACCCACATCGATTTCACTCATCCCTACGACCGCGCACTACGCAGGCAACTGCTTGCTGGCGCGGAACGGGCCGGGGTCTCGGTGATGCCGGCCGGCACCTATGGCGCGACCCAGGGGCCACGTCTGGAGACGGCGGCGGAGATTCGCCGTCTGCGAAAGGACGGCTGCGACATGGTGGGCATGACTGGAATGCCCGAGGCGGCGCTGGCGCGGGAGCTGGAGATCAGCTACGCAAGCTGTGCGGTCTGCGCCAACTGGGCGGCCGGGCTCGGCGGTGACGAGATTTCCATGGACCAGATCGAGCAGACCCTGAAGATCGGCATGGAACAGGTGCGGCAGCTGCTGGCCGAGACGATCCCGGTTCTCTGAAGCGCCTGCCGCCTGGCCGTTCCGGGCGGCGCGTTCAGGCTGCCTGTTTCAACCGCAGCGCATCAATCAATTCCCTCGCCAGGGCAAAACGCAGGTCCGCATCCGGGAGTTCGCGCTCGACCTTGAGCCGTTCCTGCCCTTCGAGGCGGAAGCTTGCCGGCGAGCCCTGAACCAGCTGGACCAGCGCGCCCGGGTCAACCTGTGCCTCGGGCCCGAAAATGATCTGACCGCCGCTCTCGCCGAGTTCGATACGCTTCAGCCCCAGTGGCTCCGCCTCCAGCTTCAGTTCGGTAATCCGGAACAGGTTCCTGGCGGCTGCTGGCAGCAGGCCGAATCGATCGATCATCTCCACCTGCAGATCCTTGAGCGCCTCCCGGTCACTGGCGTTGGCGATGCGTTTGTACAGCACCAGCCGGGCATGCACGTCCGGCAGGTAATCATCCGGCAGCAGGGCCGGGATACGCAGTTCGATCTCCGTGCCCTGGTGCAGCGGCCGGTCCAGTGCCGGTTCCCGGCCTTCCTTCAGATCCTTCACCGCCCGGTCCAGCAGGTCGTTGTAAAGCGTAAAGCCCACCTCGCTGATCTGGCCGCTCTGCTCGGCGCCAAGGAGTTCGCCGGCGCCTCGGATTTCCAGATCATGACTGGCAAGGGTGAAGCCAACGCCCAGATCTTCGTGAGCGGCCAGCGCGTCCAGCCGCTTGCCCGCATCGGCGGTCATCAGTTTGCGCGGAGGCGCGATCAGATAGGCATAGGCCCGGTGGTGGGAGCGTCCCACCCGGCCCCGCATCTGGTGCAGCTGAGCCAGACCAAAGCGGTCGGCGCGATTGATGATGATGGTGTTGGCGGTGGGCACGTCGATACCCGATTCGATAATGGTGCTGCATACCAGCACATTATGCCGCTGGTGGTAGAAATCCAGCATCGCCTGTTCCAGCTCACGCTCCGGCAGCTGGCCGTGGGCGATGCCGATGCGCGCCTGCGGCACCAGCTCCTGCAACTGTTCGGCGGCGCGATCAATGCTCTTCACGTCGTTGTGCAACAGATACACCTGGCCGCCGCGCTTGAGCTCCCGCAGGCAGGCCTCCTGGATCAGCGCATCGTTCCATTGGGAGACGAAGGTCTTGACCGCCAGGCGCCGCGCCGGCGGCGTGGTGATCACCGACAGGTCGCGCATGCCGGACAAGGCCATGTTCAGCGTCCGCGGGATCGGGGTCGCGGTCAGGGTCAGCAGGTCCACCTCGGCCCGAAGCTGTTTCAGCCGCTCCTTGTGCTGCACGCCGAAGCGGTGTTCCTCATCAATGATCACCAGGCCCAGGTTGCTTGCCTTCAGGTCGCTTTGCAGCAGTTTGTGAGTGCCTATCACGATATCCAGCGTGCCGTTCTCGAAATCCCGTATGGTCTGCGCCTTCGCCTTGCTGCCACCAAAGCGTGACAACAGGCCAATGCGCACAGGCCAGTCGGCAAAGCGATCACGGAAGTTCTGGAAATGCTGCTGGGCGAGCAGGGTGGTGGGTACCAGGATTGCCACCTGATAGCCGCCCTGGACCGCGACAAAGGCGGCACGCATCGCCACTTCTGTCTTGCCGAAGCCGACATCACCGCAGACCACCCGGTCCATGGGCTGGGGCGAGGCCAGGTCGTGAATCACCGCGTCGATGGCGTCCTGCTGATCCGGTGTCTCCTCGAACGGGAAGGCCGCGGCGAACGCCGCATATTCCTCGACGCCAGCTTCAATCGCGGTCCCCAAGCGCGCGGCGCGGCGTGCATACAGGTCGAGCAACTCGGCGGCCACATCGCGGACCTTCTCCGCCGCCCTGCGTTTCGCCTTCTCCCACTGCCCGCTGCCCAGCCGATGCAGCGGCGCGTGGTCCTCGTCGGCGCCGCTGTAGCGACTGATCAACTGCAGCGAGGCCACCGGCACGTACAACTTGTCGCCACCGGCGTATTCCAGGGTCAGGAACTCGGTGGGGTATTCGCCCACGTCCAGGGTCTGCAGGCCATGATAGCGACCCACGCCATGTTCCTCATGTACCACCGGAGCACCGATCCGCAGGTCATTGAGATCGCGGATAATCAGCGCCGGATCGCGTTCCTGGCGACGGCGACGCCGTCGCTGCTGGGCACGATTACCGGAAAGTGCCGCCTCGGTGACCAGTGCCAGTCCACTCTGCGGCAGGATGCCGCCGCGTTCCATCGGCGATATGGTGATCCCGATGGCTTCCTCGCTGTCGACGAACTGTTGCCAGCCCGGATACTCCCGTGGCCGGATCTGTTGCCGGTCCAGGCTCTCCAGCAGGGCCTCTCGATGCCCTGCGGTCTCGGCGACAAACAACACCCGCTGCGGTTGCTGCGTCAGCCAGCTACCGATGGCCTGGCGGCCATCGCCGTCACGAACCACCAGACCCAACGAGGGCAGGGCCTGGGTTGCGAAACGGACCTGATCCGGGTCCGGGCCGCGCTGCAAGGCCTCCACCGCTTCGGTATTGCGGAAAATCGCCCGATTGGCGGAAACCCGGGCCTGGATTTCCCGGGGTTCCAGGAACACCTGGTCCGGCGGCAGTAATGGCCGCTCCTGATCATGCCGACGTTGCTCATAGCGTTCGCCGATCTCGCGCCAGAGTTCCTCGGCAGCCTCGAACACCCCCTCATCCAGATGAATCAGGATGTCATCCGGTAGATAGTCGAACAGCGTCGCAGTGCCGTCGAAGAACAGCGGCAGGTAATATTCGACGCCACTGGGCATGGTGCCCTCGCTGACTTCCCTGTAGACAAGGCTGCGGGTCGGGTCACCCTCAAAACGGGAACGAAAGGCGCGGCGGAAGCGGGCAATGGCCTCTTCGTCGACCGGGAACTCCCGGCCGGGCAGCAACGAAATCTCTTGCACCTGGGTATCACTGATCTGGGTTTCCGGGTCGAACAGACGGATGGTCTCGATCTCGTCGTCGAACAGGTCCAGCCGGTAGGGTCGTTCGCTGCCCATTGGATACAGGTCGAGCAGGGCGCCGCGAACCGCGAACTCACCATGTTCGCCGACCTCTGGCACGCAGCGGTAGCCGGCTTCTTCCAGACTGCGTCGGGTATGCGCCACGTCCAGTTGATCGCCAATCCGCAGATTCAGGGCATGACCATCCAGAAAGCTGCGTGGCGCCAGTCGCTGCAGCAGTGTGCCGATGGGAACAATCAGGATGCCGTCGCGACGGTCGGGCAGCCGGGCCAGGGTTGCAAGGCGCTGGGAGACGATGTCCTGATGCGGCGAAAAAATATCGTAGGGCAGGGTTTCCCAGTCCGGGAACACCAGGATCCGCTCCCCGGCGTCGTCACTGTAGAAGCGCAACTCCGTCTCCAGCCGCTGGGCGTCCTGGGAACTTGCAGTCAGTGCCAGCACGAGACCGGACTGCGGGTCATTCGCCGTCTGCCAGAGTGCGAGGGCGCCCAGGCTGCCTTC
>SKGQ01000106.1 GCA_007117515.1 Ectothiorhodospiraceae bacterium
ATGCCGATTTCGGCGCCAAGCCCGTATTCGAAGCCATCGGCAAAGCGGGTTGACGCATTGACCATGACAGAACTGGAATCGACTTCCCGCAGGAACCGCCGGGCGCGGCTGAAGTTCTCGGTCACGATCGCCTCGGTATGCCCCGAACTCCAGCGCGCGATGTGATCCATTGCCGCATCCAGATCCGCCACGACGCGCACGGCCAGTACCGGCGCCAGGTACTCGGCGGCCCAGTCCGACTCATCGGCCTGCAGCAGACCGTCAACCAGCTCCCGACTCCGTTCGCAGCCACGCAGTTCAACGCCATGCTCGCGATAGCTGGCGGCAAGCCGCGGCAGCAGCTCCGCCGCCAGCGACTCCGCGACCAGCAGGGTTTCCATGGTGTTGCAGGTGCCGTAACGCTGGGTCTTGGCATTGACCGCCACCCGCAGCGCCTTTTCCGGATCCGCCAGATCGTCGATGTAGACGTGACAAACGCCGTCCAGATGCTTGATCACCGGCACAGTGGCCTCTCGACTTATCCGCTCGATCAGACCCTTGCCGCCCCGCGGCACAATGACGTCGACCCAGTCGTCGGCGCGAATCAGTGCACCCACGGCCGCACGATCGATGGTTTCGATCAGTTGCACGCCATCAGCGGGCAGGCCGGCCTGGTTTAGCCCGGTGCGAACACAAGCGGCGATCGCCCGATTGCTGTGGAACGCCTCGGAGCCACCGCGCAGGATCGCCGCATTGCCCGACTTGAGACAGAGGCCTGCCGCATCCGCGGTCACGTTGGGCCGCGACTCGTAGATAATGCCGATCACGCCCAGCGGCACCCGCATGCGCCCGACCTGAATGCCGCTGGGTCGGTAATCGAGATCACCGATGGCGCCCACCGGATCCGCCAGCGCTGCAATCTGGCGCAGGCCCTCGGCCATGGCGCTGATCCGCGGCGGCGTCAGCTCCAGCCGGTCCAGCAGCGCGGCATCCAGCCCGTTGCCGCGTCCAGCCTCCATATCCCGCGCGTTGGCGGCGGCAATGGTTTCAGCCTGGGCCTCCAGCGCATCAGCCGTCGCCATCAGCGCCGCATTCTTGCACCCGCTGTCAGCCCGCGCCATCAGCCGCGCCGCCTGTCGTGCCCGCTGGCCCACCTGCTGCACGTAATCGGGGATATCGTTGCTCACTGAAACTGTTGCGTTCATACCTCTTCCTGCACCACGGGATTACCGCTGATCGTCAACCCCAAGTTTATCAGTTCAGTCCAGGCCCGACCCGGCCTCGCGCCCTTGATCACCCGATCCACCGCCGCGGCACGCAGCAGCAGCGTGTCCCACTGTGCTCGGGAATGGCGCCGCGCACCCCGCTCGACAGCGCTGGCCAGATCCCCGAACACGCGGTTCTGCTGCAGCGCCTCACGCGCTGCCTGGCCGTTGCGCATGCGCGCCGCGGCACGCACTCCGGCCGCCAGGGCCCAGAGTGCCAGCACGGGTTCCGCGGCTTCCGCCTGCAGATGCCGGGCAATCCGAAGCAGCCGCGCCGGCTGACCGGAGAACGCCGCTTCCGCCAGGCCGAACACATCATGCCGGGCGCTATCGGCAACGGCCTCGGTCACGTTCCGGGTCGAAATCGGTCCGGCGCCATGCAGCAGCCGCAGCTTTTCGATTTCCTGGCTGGCGGCCAGCAGATTGCCCTCGCTTCGCTCGGCCAGCAGTTCTGCCGCGCCCGCCTGGGGCTGCAGTTCCGCGGCCTGCATGCGACGCCTGATCCAGCTCTGCAACTGCGGCAGGCCCAGTGGCCAGACCAAGAGGGTCTGGCCGGCACGGTCGATGGCTCGAAACCAGGCGGCCCGACGTTGCGCTGCCTCCAGTCGGCCACAAAGAATCAGCAACAGGGTGTCGTCCGGAGTGGTCTTGCACCATTCAGTCAGGGCCCTGGCGCCCGCCTGGCCGGGCTTGCCGCCGGGCATGCGCAATTCCAGCAGGCGCCGATCACCGAACAACGACATGTTCGCGCCGGCGGCCTGCAACTGTCCCCAGTCAAAGCTGGCATCCACGTTGAACACGTTGCGCTCGGTATAGCCCTGCTGCCGCGCGGTGTCGCGCAGCGCGTCGGCGGCCTCCTGCAGCTGCAACGGCTCATCACCGCCAAGCAGGTAGACCGGCGCCAGTTGCCCCTGACGGAGATGCGCCTGCATCTGCTCGGGGCGCAGTGCCATTCAGGGCTCCCGCGACAGACGCGTTCCGACCTGGGTTGCCAGCATCTGCGCCACATCCCGGCGCAGTTCCAGCAACACCTGGTCGCGTCGAACGCGGCTGGCCAGTTCGCGTTCCTGCTCGGCGGTGTAATAGCGAACCTGCTCGAAGGTCTCGCCATTGCTCAGGCCTTCGCCATCCGCGTCCCGCAGTTCCCAGTCCATTGCGTAGCGCAGCTCGGTCTCACGCACCAGCGCCCGTCGGCCACCGGTAATTGCGCGCGCGCCGGTGCGCTCATCGCTCAGGATCAGGGTCGGGACGCCAGGGCCAGGAGAAACCAGGCGGGCGCCGGCACCCTCCAGCGCATCCCGCACCTCCCGATACAGCTCACTGGTCCCGACACGCGTGGACAGATGCAACTCCATGCCATCCAGGCGCGCCGTGTCATCGGGTGACGAACCGCGAAGATGCCAGCCACAGGCCACTAGAGCGAAACACAGCGTCAGCAGCCCGCCCCGCGCAAACCAGCGCATCATCAGTTTGCCACCACATTGATCAGCCGTCCCGGCACCACAATCACCTTGCGCACGGTCTTGCCTTCGATGAAGCGTCCCACATTCGGTTCCTCCAGCGCCGCCGCCTCCAGCACGTCCCGCTCCGCATCCACCGCTACCTGGATCTGGCCTCGACGCTTGCCGTTGACCTGCACCACCAGTTCCAGACTGTCCTGCACCAGGGCCGATTCGTCCACCCTCGGCCAGGCCGCGTCCAGCACCGGAGTCACATGGCCGAGTTCCTGCCAGAGACGGTGGCAGGCATGGGGCACGATCGGCGCCAGCAACAGCACCGCGGCCTGCAGCCCTTCCTGCAACACCGCTCGGCCCTGATCGCTGTCGTCCTCGATACCCTTGTAGAGGGCGTTGACCAGTTCCATTACCGCGGCAATACCGGTGTTGAAGGTGTGGCGACGACCCAGGTCATCGCTGACCTTGGCAATGGTCTCGTGCACCTTGCGTCGCAGGGCACGCTGGCCGTCGTCAAGCGCATCCCCGTCGACGGCCGGCGGCGCTGGCCGCTGCAAATGGGAATGGCTGAGCGCCCACAGGCGCTTGAGGAAGCGGAATGCACCTTCGACCCCGGAATCGCTCCATTCCAGTGACTGTTCCGGTGGTGCGGCGAACATCGTGAAAAGGCGCACGGTATCGGCACCATAACGCTCGACCAGGCCCTGTGGATCCACCGTATTGCCCTTGGACTTGGACATCTTGGCTCCATCCTTCAGCACCATGCCCTGAGTCAGGAGCCGCTGGAAAGGCTCGTCACCCTGCACCAGGCCTTCGTCGCGCAAAAGCTTGTGAAAGAAACGCGCGTACAGAAGATGCAGGATCGCGTGCTCGATTCCACCAATGTACTGATCCACCGGCAGCCAGTGATTGGCGCGCTCGTCCAGCATCGCCTGATCGCTGTCGGCACAGGCAAAGCGGGCGAAATACCAGGATGATTCCATGAACGTGTCGAAGGTATCGGTCTCGCGTTCGGCCTCGGCACCACAGCGTGGGCAGGCACAGCGGGACCATTCCGGCATTTTCTTCAGCGGCGAGCCCGAGCCGTCCATGGCCACGTCCTCGGGAAGCACCACCGGCAGATCGCTATCCGGCACCGGCACCACGCCACAGTCCGGGCAATGGACCATCGGGATCGGCGCTCCCCAGTAGCGCTGGCGCGAGACGCCCCAATCGCGCAGTCGATAGTTGACCCTCCGCCGACCGATTCCCTGGTTTTCCAGGTCAGCGGCAATGGCGTCGAAGGCCGCCGCCGAGGCCAGGCCGTCGTAGATGCCGGAGTTGACCAGCAGGCCGGTGTCACTGAACGCGGCCTCACTGACGTCCGGAAGGCTGCCATCCTCGGTCGCTATGACGGTCTGGATGGGCAGGCCGTAACGGGTCGCGAACTCCCAGTCGCGCTGATCATGGGCCGGCACCGCCATGACGGCGCCGGAGCCATACTCCATCAGCACGAAATTGGCCACCCAGACCGGGATGCTGTCCCCCGTCAGCGGATGAATCGCACGCAAGCCGGTATCCATGCCGCGCTTTTCCATGGTGGCCATGGTCGCCTCGGCGACGCCACTGTGGCTGCACTCTTCGATGAAGCCCGCCAGTTCGGGGTTCCTGGCCGCCAGCTCGCGGGATATCGGGTGCTCCGGCGCCAGACCCATGTAACTGACGCCGAACAGCGTGTCCGGACGGGTGGTGTACACGGTCAGTCGTTCCTCGCGCTCGGTCAGCGCGAACTCCAGCTCGACGCCTTCCGAACGGCCGATCCAGTTGCGCTGCATGGCACGCACCTGGTCCGGCCAGCCATTCAGCTGGTCCAGCCCCTGCAACAATTCGTCGGCGTAATCAGTGATGCGCAGGAACCACTGTGGGATCTCCCGTCGCTCGACCACGGCGCCCGACCGCCAGCCGCGCCCGTCCACCACCTGTTCGTTGGCGAGCACGGTCTGATCCACAGGATCCCAGTTAACGGTGGCGGTTTTTCGATAGACCAGGCCCTTTTCGTAAAGACGGGTAAAAAGCCATTGTTCCCAGCGGTAGTATTCCGGGTCACAGGTGGCGAATTCGCGGGACCAATCGTAGGCAAAACCAAGTTGCTTCAACTGCGCACGCATCGCAGCGATGTTTTCGCGCGTCCATGCCGCCGGTGGCACACCACGCTGCAGGGCCGCATTCTCGGCCGGCAGGCCGAAGGCGTCCCAACCCATCGGTTGCAGTACGTTACGGCCCTGCATCCGCTGATAGCGGCTGATAACATCCCCGATGGTGTAGTTGCGTACATGCCCCATGTGCAGCTTGCCGCTGGGATACGGGAACATGGACAGGCAGTAATAGGTGTCCCGCTGCGGATCCTCGACCACACGGAAGCTGTCGTTCTGCTGCCAGTGTGCCTGGGCCTCGGCTTCAATATGCTGCGGATCGTAATGTTCTTGCATGGAACCGTGTCGCTTTCTCTGTGCCCGGAAAAGCCGGCAAGTATACGGCATCGATCCGTCGCTGCCGATGCGACGCCGCGGGGTCCGTTGGATTAGGCTTAGGGAGACACTGATTTATTCCCGCGCCTGTAGAGGAGTAGGGCGAATGACTGAACCGGAAAAGAAAGACGGGGACCGACAGCTGCACGGCTACGAGCGCATGCTGGAACGCATTACCGAACTGCTGGAGGAAGCCAACGACAAGGCTCGACCCCGTCTGCGCGATGCCCTGGAGCGCGCCCGCAAGCGGGCCATTGAGCTGGGTGAGCTGAGCCAGGAAGAGGCGGCACGGGTCGCAGACTATATTCGCCGCGACGTCGAGGACGCTGCGCGGTATCTGGCCCGACCGGATACAAACGATGATCTGCGCGGCTGGTTCCGAATGGACATCGCCCTGCTGGAGAACTGGCTGCTGGATCGCTTTACCAGCGTTGCCGACAAGACCCGGCTGGAATGGATGGCCTTACAGGATTCGCTGCGCCAGGCAGAGACCTGGCGCACCGGCGAAATCACCGGGCCCGGCCAGCTGCGCTGCGAAAACTGCGGGAAAGTGCTGCAATTTCAAGCCACCGGGCATATTCCGCCCTGCGGCGCCTGCAAGGGGACCGTATTCCGTCGGGTAGCGCGGGAAGACGATGCCGACACCGATTAGGGAAACGCTGATTTATTCTCACGCCTGCGTTGGAGTCCGCATTTTTCCGAGGCAAGGCGCGCTGCGCAGTGCCGCAGTCATTCTGCGGTCAAGCAGCGCAACACAGCATTCGGGAAAAATGCGGCCCAACCGGAGGCAAGCATGCACCGTCTCACGCC
>SKGQ01000153.1 GCA_007117515.1 Ectothiorhodospiraceae bacterium
GACCGGGCCGACCCCGGACAATTCGGCGCTCTGCAGTATCCGACCATGGCTACGTAGCTCAGTTGGTTAGAGCATCGCACTCATAATGCGAGGGTCGGTAGTTCGAATCTACCCGTAGCCACCAATCAAATCCGCCTCTTATCGGCTGGCGCTAGGTTCCACTCGCCACAACAGGGGTCCGCCAGCTCCGCCATGAGCGGGCCAAGGGCAGCTGACCGTGCCCTTTCCAGCACGTCGCCGTTGCCGGTCACAAGGATTGGAGGATGCTGGCGCGGTCCGGCGTGATCCCCCAGCCTGGTGGCTGAGCGAAACATCCGGCGCTGACAATTCCCGTGGAACAAAGGAATACGGCGCGCAGGGGTTTGGATGTCGGCGTTCGATTAGGGGCGACTGGGGTTTTCGTGTTAGTCAGCAGTTGATACGGGAAAATTCAGATCCTATTGGGGATGTCGGGAAGAACAGGCTCCGGATGACACGCTCTACCTCTCTCACCATAACCCTGCGTGGGCTGCTCTGTTTGTCAGTCATTCTGTTGCCTGGCTGCGCAGGGCTATACAAACTTGAGAACCAGCCGATTGAAGAGGTGGATCCCGGGTCGGGGTACCGCTTCTATAGCGATGAGCGACCGACACCTGGCTCCCATATGGTGGCGCTTGCTTTTTCGGGAGGCGGGACCCGGGCGGCGGCCCTTTCCTATGGCGTGATGCAGGAACTGCGGGATACCTACATTGAGACGCCGACAGGTCAGGGCCGCCTGCTCGATGAGGTGGATACTATCTCCGGCGTGTCCGGCGGCAGTTTTACCGCAGCTTACTACGGGCTGTTTGGCGATCGTTTGTTTGAAGATTACGAAGAGGTGTTTCTCCGGCGCAGTGTGCAGGGCGCGCTGCTGCGCCGTCTTCTCAGCCCCGGTCATTGGGCACGAAGCCTGTTCTCCGGCTTTGACCGCACCGAGATGGCAGTCGACTTCTATGACAGGACGGTGTTTCAGGGGAAGACCTTTGCCGATCTTTCCCTGTCCGGCGGTCCTTTCATAGAAATCAATGCGACAGAATTGCGCAGCGGGCGTCGCTTCTCCTTTACCCAGTCCATGTTCGACGAGGTGTGCTCGACGCTGGATGACTTTTCGATCGCGCGAGCCGTTACGGCTTCCTCGGCGGTACCCGTTCTATTCCCGTCGATTGTGCTGGAAAACCACGGCCCTGACTGTTTACCGCCTGACCACCCGGGAGAAACTCACAGCGCCTTGGCAAAGCGTGCGGAATTTCATACGAATGAGCTGCCAGTGCCCTTCCTCCATCTGGTTGATGGCGGTGTTTCGGACAACCTTGGCCTGCGGGCAATTATCGACCGTATTGAAACGGTAGGTGGCATAGTGCCCAGTCTGGATTACGTGGGCGCGCCGCAAAAAGATGTCCTGGTGATTCTAGTGAATGCCGCCGTCACTGGTGACAGAATTATCGGCAACTCTCCCAGAAAGCCGGGAGCGTCAGCCACCCTGAACGCGGTGACCGATTTACAGATACGCCAGCATTCGGAAGAAACCCGCCGCCTGGTGCAGCAACAGCTCGAAGCCTATCAGGCCACGCTCGCCGACCAGGGCACGGCTATGCGTTTTCATTTTGTCGAAATCAGCTTCGAGGCCGTGCGCCAGCGCCACCTCCGGGATTACTTCAACAGACTGCCCACATCCCTGGCGCTGAGTAACGAGCAGATTGATGCCCTGATTGCCGCGGGCAGAAGCCTGCTACGTGATCACCCCGAGTATCAGGCGTTTCTTGAAGCCAATAATGGCATTCTGAAAGAGCGCCATACCGCCGACACCTGCAACCCGCTGCGTAATCCGGCCTGTCTGCTTCGATAAGAGGTGGCGGAAGACATTAGGGGCAGTCTCCACGAGACTGCGCGTTCATTGATCGTGAGTCGTGCAAGCCTGATAAGGGTTGTCAAACTGGCTCATGCTGCTCGCTGCGGATACATGGCCTTGGCTGTGCTCTCCATTTCGAATCATGCTCCGGCACTGGAGCGGCTGAATTTTGCAGCCTGGGTTGGTGTGCCGAAGGTCGGGTGGTACTCACCGATATTGCCGAAGCTGACGCGATAGCCATGCTGGCGGGCCAACCGTTGGGCCCAGCTCTGGAATCGGGGTCGCGACCATTCGAACTGATGGTCGGGCTCGCGTAGTTCATGGCTGGCCAGCCCATACAGCACGTTGTATTCCCGGTTCGGCGTCGTCAGCACGATGGTGGCGGGGTGATAGCTCACGAACAGGGCCTGTTCCAGTCTGGACAGGCGGCGCGGGTCAAGATGTTCGATGGTTTCCACCAGCACCGCGGCATCGAATCCCGTCAGGTCCCGGTCTTCATCCAGAAAGGATCCATTAATCAGCGAGACTTTTCCGGATGGTTCTCGCATGAAGGGTCCGAGTTCGCGTCGGGCCACGGCCAGGGCTTCCTCGGACGCCTCGACCCCGACAATGCGTTGCAGTTGTTGCTGGTGCGCGGCGCGTTTGAGAAAGGCACCTGAGCCGCAGCCGAGATCGAGTACGGACTCGGCGCCGCTGCCAAGCACGGCGCCGAGGACGAAATTAAGACGCTCATCGTGTAACAGGGTCGAACCTCTCGCTTCTGCCAGGCCGGGACCGCCGGTGGCGACGTCAACCAGCGGAAGCCGTTGCGCCCGGGAACGGCGCCTCGCGGCGGGGGCAACATTACACGATCGTCAGGCACGGATGTAGCGCGCCATTCGCAGCGCCACTGGCCGCGGGTGACGGTTCAGCGGAAGCTTTCCATGGCGTCGTGGAAGGCCTTGTTCACGTCGTCCCAGGCATTGTCCATGCCGCTGCGGAAATGCTTCCAGGATTCCTCGCTGGCCTGCTGCATCTCACGCAGCTGCTGTTCGGCCTCGTCGCGACGCCGGCGCAGTTCCTCCAGGTTCTTTTCGAACTGCTGCCGCATGTCGGCCTGCGCTCCGCGGGAGCGTGCCTCGAGTTTGCTGACCTCTGCATTCCACTCGTCCAGCTTGGCCTTCATCTTTTCCACGTAAGCGTCACGGTCACTCATTGTCGTGTCTCCTCGTTGTTGTTTGTCTGCCCTTCCAGCGTAGATCATCGGGGGCCGGACGCGGAGATCTCGTGGTCAACGCGTTACACTCTCAGGCAAATGAAGAATCCGCTGACCGATTTCCACGTTTGCGCAGTCATGGAGTAAACCGACGTTTCCTTAAATGAGCCGCCGACTTTCCGGAGTGAACGCATGTACGCATTCGTCCAGTGTCGGGTTGCTGACTACATGAGTCGCGATCCGAAAACCGTTACCCCAGACACCCGACTGGGTGACGCCCAGGCGATCTTCGAGGAGCATCGCTTCAATGGCATGCCGGTGGTGGATGACGCCGGTGTCCTGCTCGGCATGCTGACCAAGATCGACGTGTTGTCCGCGTTCACGCTGGAGGTGGGCAATATCATTCCGCCCTATGCCGAGATCATGGACTACAAGGTTGCGAGCGTGATGAGTCGTGACGTGGTCAGCGTGCCGCCCGATGCCCACCTGACGCGTGTGCTGCAACGGCTGGTCAATCTGGGTGTGAAGAGTTTCCCGGTGGTCGAGGGACGTGCCGTAGTCGGCATGATCGCCCGCGAGGATGTGTTGCGCGCGCTGCGGGAGACCACCCGCTAGGGAAACACTGATTTATTCGCACGCCTGCGTTGGAGTCCGGGCCGCTGCGCTTTCAGCCACCGGCAGGACCCTGATGGGCAGCCTGCACAGCCGGGATTCGGTGGCCGTGATCACCGTGTTGCGGAACTACGGCCTGGATGATGTGGAAATTGCGTCGAACCAGGAGGTCATTGTCTCCCAGCTCCTGGTCCGGCGCCTCTGCCCCCACTGTCGCGAGCCTAAGGCCTCGGGCGCGGTCGATCAGCGCTACCTGGAGCGTCTCGGCCAGGATTGCCCGGAAACCGTCTGGGATGCGCCGGGCTGCCAGGCCTGCGCCGGGCTCGGTTATCTGGGTCGCACGGCCGTGTTCGAAGTCTGCTCCCTGGGCGTCGACGACCACGCCCTTATTCTGGACGGGGCGCCGGAACAGACCCTGCGCCGGCACCTGGCCGACACGGGCCATGCCTCGTTACTGGATAACGGCTTGCGGATGGCAGCGGAGGGCGTGACGACGCTGGCCGAACTGCGCCAGGCCGGCCTCGGTCTGCGGGCAAGGCAACAGGGGCGGACATCCTGAGAAGGGCATTCAGCGGGGCATCGTCGGGTTCGTTGGCGGGCGCCGACGCGTGTGCAGTTCATCCAGGCGGTCCAGCGGCCGGGGGTGGCCGAACAGATAGCCCTGCATGAGCTGGCAACCGGCGCGCCCCAGGTACTCGCGCTGCAGTTGTGTTTCCACGCCTTCGGCAATCAGATTCATGCGCAGGCCGTGTCCGAGGGCGACAATCGCGTCAACGATGCTGGTTTCCTCGGTGTTGTCGGCGTTGCCGTTGTCGATGGCCTGGGTAAAACTGCGATCGATTTTCAGGGTCTGTACCGGCAGTTTCTGCAGATAGGCCATGCAGGAATAGCCGGTGCCGAAATCGTCGATGGCGATGCGAATGCCACGTTTGGTCAGGGCCTTGAGCTTGCGAACCGTGGCGTCATTATCGCTCATCAGCAGGCTTTCGGTGATCTCCAGATCCAGCATTTCCGGCGAGAACCCGGTCTCGTGCAGGATCTCGAGTACCGAATCAACGAAATCATCGCGTTCCACCAGGATGGGTGACAGGTTTACCCCCAGGCGCAGCGTGCTGCCGCGTTGGTGCAGGGCGTGCATCTCGCTGGTGGCGATACGCAGGCTGGCGTGGTCGAGTTGCACGATCAGGCGGGTTTCCTCGGCCACCGGGATGAAATCGGCGGGCGAGATCAGGCCGCGCTCAGGATGCTGCCAGCGCACCAGCGCCTCGACGCCGACAATGCGCTGGCTGATGCCCTCCACCTGCGGCTGATACAGCAGCTTGAATTCATTGCGCTGCAGCGCGCGGCGCAGATCCTGTTCAAGTTCCAGGCGCTTCGGCGTGTGTCCCATGTCCGGCGCAAACACGCGTACGCCGTTGCGGCTGACCACTTTTTCGCTGTACATGGCGACGTCCGCGTTGCGGATCAGCGCATCCAGCGTCTCCCCGCCCTGCGGATAGACGGCAATGCCAATGCTGGCGCCGACAAAAAGCTCGTGTTCACCCACCTTGAACGGTGCCCGCAGACTGTCCTGAATCTTGTGCGCCACCTGGACCGCCGCGCCGTCGTCCTGCAGTTCGGTAAGCAGCAAGGTGAATTCGTCGCCGCCGAAGCGGGACAGGGTATCGCCCTTGCGAATACAGTTTTGCAGCCGCTCCGCCACCAGTTGCAGCAGGCGATCGCCCATGGTGTGGCCCAGTGAATCGTTGATCACCTTGAACCGGTCCAGGTCGATGAACAGCACCCCGATATGCGAGTTGTTGCGGTTGGCGTGAGCGATGGCGACCTCGACCCGATCCTTGAACAGGGCCCGGTTCGGCAGTCGGGTCAGCAGGTCGTGGTAAGCCTGGAAATTGATGAAGGCCTCGGATTCCTTGCGGTCGGTAATATCGCGGGCGGTGCCGTAAACCAGCGTCTGGTCCGAATCCGCAGTCTCAGGATGGCCGGCGCTCGGGGTGGGCCAGACCGCAACCTCGAAGTGGCGGGAGCGTTCTTCGTCGGGACCGACCAGCTGCAGTTCGGCGGAGCGCACTTCGTTGTGCGGGCTGATCGCCTGTTCGAGAAAATAGCGGGCCTTCTCGTGCTCCTCCGGATGGACGACGTCGAGAAAGGGCTGACCCAGCAGCCCGCGGCGATCATGGCCTAGCAGGTCACGCACCCGGGGATTCAGGAACCGGAAACGGCCGGACCGGTCGAGAACGAAGACGATATCCGGCGAGTTGTTGACGATAAGCCGGTGCAGCCGTTCGGAGCGCTCCAGCCGGC
>SKGQ01000133.1 GCA_007117515.1 Ectothiorhodospiraceae bacterium
CTGAATATTTCCGACACCCTGTGCGACCCAGCCCACGTTGAGGCACTGACGCCGCTGAGCGTGGACCAGCCCACGGTAAGCATGACCTTCCAGGTCAACACCTCACCGTTCGCCGGCAAGGATGGCAAGTACGTAACCTCGCGCCAGATTCGCGAACGACTGGATCGGGAGCTGGTGCATAACGTCGCGCTGCGGGTCGAACCGACCGACGACCCGGACCGGTTCCGTGTCTCAGGACGTGGCGAGCTGCATCTCTCGGTTCTGATCGAGAACATGCGCCGCGAAGGGTATGAGCTGGGTGTATCCCGCCCAGAAGTCATCATCCGTGAGATGGACGGTGTCCGTCAGGAGCCCTTCGAGCAACTGACCGTCGACGTCGAAGAAAACACCCAGGGCGCGGTGATGGAGAAGCTGGGTGAGCGCGGCGGTGAGATGCAGGGTATGCAACCCGATGGCAAGGGCCGCGTACGCATGGATTACATCATCCCGTCGCGGGGGCTGATCGGCTTTCGCACCGAATTTCTCACCGCCACCTCCGGCACCGGGTTGCTCTATCACGTATTCGACAAGTACGGCCCGATGAAGCCCGGCAGCTTCGGTCGTCGGATCAATGGCGTGATGATTGCCAACGGCCCCGGCAAGGCCCTGGCCTATGCCCTGTTCAATCTGCAGGACCGCGGCAAGCTGTTGCTGGGCCACGGTGAGGAAGTCTACGAGGGCATGATCGTCGGCATCCACTCCCGCGATAATGACCTGGTGGTGAATCCGCTGAAGGCGAAACAGCTCACCAACGTGCGTGCCGCCGGCAACGACGACAATCTGCTGCTGACGCCGCCGATTCGCTTCAGCCTGGAACAGGCGCTGGAGTTCATCGACGAGGATGAGTTGGTGGAGGTCACACCGGCGGCGATTCGTCTGCGCAAGAAGTTCCTCAAGGAACACGAGCGCAAGCGCTACGACAAGCACCGCGAATCGGCTTAAAACAACGTTTTACGTTTTACGTTTTACGTTTAATGTTTTACGCCGTGCGCAGCCTGGTAAGGACGGTGGAAGTTTTCGGCTGGCCCTGTGGAGCGCAGCGACTCCAGGCCAGGCCAAAGCTTACACTGGCCCCGATAACATCGGATCAGCGCCGGGCCCCGTGCCAAGCCAGACCCAGATGGTAACGACACTCAAGGCTTTGGCTTCAGGCCAGGGGATACAGACGCTCGTGCTCGCGCAGGCGTTTTTCTCGGGGGCGCCAGTCGGGTTGCAGCTGGTCCATCAGGTGGTAGAAACCCGGCCCATGATTGAATTCCCGCAGGTGGCAGAGCTCGTGCACGACCACGTAGTCGATGCAGTCCCGGGGCGCGCCGAGTAACCAGAGGTTCAGGTTGATGCCGCCGTGACTCGCGCAACTGCCCCAGCGGCGGCGCATGGCGCGGAGTTTCAGTGTGGGGTAGCGATTATCGGCCAGCCCCAGCCGAGGCCACCAGGCGGCGATCGCCTGCTCGAAGATCGGCCTGGCCTGCCGCCGAAACCACTCGCGGACCAGCCGTTCAATGCGGTCGGGCACCGCGTCGCCTCCCGCCAGACAGACACGCAGGGAACGACCTTCACGCCATACGCCCAGTTGCCCATGGCTGACGACGTCCAGGGTCAGCGGTTCGCCCAGCAGCGGACAGCGGCCGCCGTGCTGCCAGCTCAGTGGCGGGGGCAACCTCGCGATTTTCTGGAGACTCCTGGCCAGCCAGTCGCGGCGGCTTTCCAGGAACCGGCGGATCAGGTGTCGCGGATAACGATGCGGCGCCCGCACCTCGATGTCGCCACTGGCACTCAGATAAAGCCCCAGGGTTCGCCGGCGGCTATGCCGCACCCGCACTGCATGGGTTTCGCCGTTGATTTGCAGCCGCTCGTCCACCATCAGAACTGAAATGTGTAGAACAGATCGAGGGCATTCTCCAGACTGCTGACAGCTTCCAGATACAGGTTGTTGGTCAGCTCATAACGCAGCGTCAGGGCATTGACCGGCTCGAATACGCCGATCCCGTAACTGAGAAACAGATTGGGGCCAATATAGCCCCCGACCATGATCTGGGTGTCGTCACCGTCGCCGGCCGTATCGATCTGAAAGTCCTGCACGCCGAGCCCTTCGGCGATCGCGGTCGCAGTGCCGGCACCACCCGCGATACCGAGGGCCAGAGCCGCCCGCACCATTACATCCTCACCCTCGCCGCCGCGACCGGGCGGTCTTCCGAGCAGAAGGTAGGACAGTATTTCCTCTTCGGGCAGGGCCGGTTCCGAAAACAGAATGGCCCCCGGATCGTCCGGGTCACCCTCGACCCGCAGGCCGGCGACCACATCGTAACGCGAGACATCGCGAACCGCCTCGACCAGGATACGTGGTCGATCCAGCGGCCCGGCGAAGACAAACTGGCCCTGGCGAATGGCCAGACGTTTCCCGTACGCGCGGTACTTGCCATCGAGGATATTGATCTCGCCATTGCCCTGCGGCGCTCCCTCGCCCTCCTGCAGAATTCGCAGATTTCCTGTCAGACGACCAGTCAGGCCAAAACCGGAAAGGTGAATCCGGTTACCGAGCACGATCTCGATGTTGGTGCTGATATCCCAGCCCTCGGCGGTGGGAAGCCGTTCCCCCGCCTCTGCCTCCGACTCATCCGGCGCGAGTTCGTCATCGATGACGATTACGTCATCCGAGACCTGAACCGCCGAGGCCGGCAGATCGCGAATCGTGATATCGCCCTCGGGAATCTCGATCCGACCGCTGACCTGCACTTCCCGGGGACGAATCCGGAGTTGCAGATCGGGGCTGGCCTTTAGTGCCGCCATGGTGTTGTAGGCGACATCCAGCCGCTCGCCGCGAAGGTCGACGTTGACGCCCCAGGACTCACCCGACCAGTCCGCCTCGCCGCTGATCTCGGCACGTCCATCACCACTGCGGAAGCCACCCGAGAGATTAGCTCGGGACTCGCGCACGTCCAGTTGCAACGCGATGTCCTCCAGCGCAACGGGCAAGGCCAGGGTCTCGACCATGCCGTCATTGAGCCGCAGCTGCCCGCTGAACCGCGGGTCTCTGGCGTGGCCGCTGAACTGGCCGTCGGCAGTGATTTCGCCGCGCAAGGTCCGCAACTCAAGGAAGAATGGCTCAAGTACCGCCAGATCCAGCGCACGCAACGACAGCTCGCCGTCCATGGCCCCCAGTTCGCCATTGTCGTCGACATTGATCAGGGCGTTGATCCGCGCCTGGCCGACATCCTCCGAATCCAGCATCAGGCGACTGATCAGGCGGTCTCGGTCCAGATCGAGGGCAACGGAGAATTCCCGATAGCGGAGTTCCTGCATTTCCGGATCCAGCCCGTCGTCCAGATCGGACTCGAACCGCACCCGGCCATCTGTAATTCGGAACAAGGCATCGACCACCGGCAGCGAGCCATCATCACTCCAGCTTGCATTGACTCTCAGCCCCAGCAGGCCCTCGGTGTTTACGCCCTCCGGCAGCCAGGGCTCCAGATCGCGCATGTCATAGTCGCGCAGCTGGACCACGGCTCGCCCCCGGGTGCCCAACTCCAATCGCTCTTCGGCGCATAAGCGGGCACTGTCATGGCGCCAGCAGTGAGGTTCCACCAGAGCCTGCTCGCGTGACGGATCCCAGCGCACTGCCACGGCCTGCTCCAGGACCAGGGCGAGATCGCCCGAACGCACCGACACGTCTTCAAGCGTGCCGTCCCAGGCCAGATCACTGCCCAATGCACCCCGCAGCGTCAGATCCAGCTCCGCCGGCGCGTCCGCCACCGTCAATCGCAGTTGGTGTGCTGCCTGCCGGCCATCCAGAGCCAGGGAGACGGAACCCACTGAAACCTCCTGTTCCGGCAGATTCAGGGCGCCGAGCCGCAATCGCAGCTCACTGTCGACCTCACCCAGGCGACGGATACCGGCATTCAACTCCAGGCTCTCCAGCTCCGCCAGAGCCGCCCAGCCCAGGTCCGTGCCGGCCAGCGCCAGGTCGATATCCGGCGTCTGCAACGGTCCGCGCGTCTCGAAGGTGCCGCTGATGCTGCCCCGCAGATCAGCCAGGAAGACATCCAGGGTCGGCAGATCGAGCTCGCCGCTGAGTGCCAGTTCATCGCCGACCCGGCCGCTCAAGGCGATATGACCGTCAGCAGCGTCGGCGCGGAAGGCATGGATCTGCCAGTCCTGTCCCGAGCGGTGACTGACCCGACCGCTGGCAGTGACGGCCTGCCCTTCCAGCTCTGTTCTCAGGCGCACCAGCTCGGCATCCACCCTCAGATCGTCACCGTGCAGACGCCCCTCGCTGCGAAGCAGGCCGGAAACGGTCTCCGGCGCGCCGGCGACAAGCTGGGCCACATTGAGCCCGGACCAGTCCAGCGCCAGATCCCAGTGATAGCCCTCACCCCAACCGGCGGTGCCGTCCAGTGTCAGCGACCCCTCCAGCAGATCCGCCCGCAGTGAGATGACGTCGACACCGCGATAATCGGCTTCCACTGCGAGTTTCCAGTCGCTGCTCGGGATGTCGGCGCCATCGAGCGCCAGGTCCGATTCAATGTTGAGGTGATTCAGATCACCGCGCAGCGTGATCCGACCCTGCTCGCTGGAGGCAATCCGTTCCTCGCTTTCCAGTGGCCAGCCCAGATCCTGCCAGCTCAGTTCCAGATCCATGGGATAGGCCGGATCCAGCACATTGAGTCGACCGCCAAGGTGCAGACTCACCGGACCGGCCAGATTCAGATCCAGACCGAGATCGGCCAGATCGCCATCCAGGCTCAGGGCCACATCCATCGGATCCAGCTCGGGCATGCCCGGGATCGATTCGGCTTGCAACGCCAGTGCCAACGCCAGCGGGTAGTCCCCCTGCAAATCCAACGCGCCATCCATGTTTGCCTGCAACTCGGGCATGGCAAGCGAAAGGTCGAACTCCAGCGCTGACTGCTCGCCATGCAGGGCCAGATCCAGACGCTCCAGGCGATAAAGGTCATCGCCACGCCGGAGTTCGCTATCCCTGACCGCAATCCCGTCAAGCCGAATCTCCAGCGGCAGTATCAGCTCCGGTAATTCGAGGGCTTCGCGCAGGGCAGGATCGAGCAGCGCGACCAGGTCAAGTTCGCCCTCATCGGTGATGATCTCATCGGCAGCGGGATCGGGTTCCGTCGGCTCCGGCAGCGCCATCCGCCCGCCTTCGATATCCAGTTGCTGCAGGTGAAACAGGGACTCATCGAGTTCAAAGCGCATCCGCAGGGCGTCGAGCTGATGCTCCTCACCCTGCAGCACCACTGCGCTGCGCAGCAGGCTGATGTCGTTCACGCGGACCGCGAACGGCAGATCGATCCGTTCCGGCAGCAACGGCCCGTCATCCGCCTCCGGTTCCGATGCCGCCGGATCCACCTCTGCCAAGGCGGGCTGCGTTGCCTCGGTGGCTTCCAGCAGCCAGTCCGGAATGTTCAGGCGCAGGTCCTCGGTGCGCAGCTCCTGCAGCACAAGCCCGCCGTTATCCAACTGCCCCGAGAGCCGCAACAGACCCAACGACTGCCGTGTGCCGTCAACAAACACCCGGGTATCGCTGATCGCCACATGGTCCAACTGGAGGGAGAACGGCAGCCGGAATTCGGCGTCCGCGGCATCTCTTGCCGCATCATCGCGCACCGCCGCATCTTCCGCCTCGGCGTTTTCAGCAAGCTCCCGTTCCGTGCCGGCGAGCAGTGCATCCGGAATACGCAGCGTCAGTCCGCCGAGTTCCAGGTGCCGCAGATGGACCCTGTCGGTGTCCAGATCCAACGACAATTCCAGTCTGGGCAATTCCTGCACATCACCGGCAAGGTCGACACGCGTCTGAAGCAGCTGAACGTCATCAAGCGAGATCGCGAACGGCAGGGCCAGGCCCTGGGCCGCATCATCGTCGGCGGCGGGCCTGTCAGCAGCGCCCTGCTCGCCGGCAGCGGCATTGGCCGTCGGCAGCTCGGGCAGGCGGATATCCAGCCCCTCGGTATGGAACCGATCGATGCGAAGGCGCTTCTTGCCAAGGGTGCCAGCCAGATCCAGGCTGGCCCAGCGGACGGTTTGCCCATCAAGGGTCATGTCAACGTCGGTCAGGCGGATATCGGGAAACACGGCCGTGACCGGCAGCGAAAACTCCGAGTCGCCTGCCAGATCCCCATCGTCAGCGTTTTCCTGCTCCAGGCCACCGGTCTGCAGGGAGACATTGACGCCATCGACATGCAGCCGGTCGAGGCAAACCCTGAGCTGCATCAGGCAGAACAGGTTCCAGCGAGTCTCTGCCGAATCAACGGCCACCACTGCACCATCGGCATGCCAGCTAATGGCGTCCAGCCGCAGACCGTTGAACAGGCTGCCGCCCTGAACGGTCAGGGCAAGCCGCGGTTCTTCGTCCATCGCCCGTTCCGCCAGCCACTGTGCCCCGCTGGTGGTGAACAGGAGCCAGGCCAGCAGGACCAGTAGCGTCAGCAGCAGGATGTAAATCAGACGGCTGAACTTCCCGAGCAGCAGCAGCGAAGCCCCAAGCGCTCGACGGAGCCAGCCACGACGGCGTTTGTCGCCAGGGGCTTCGGTGTTGTCCGCAGCGCCGTACGTGGTGTTGTGCTCGGTTTCGTTCATATCTCCGGGCCCATCGAGAAATGCAGGCGCCACGGGGTACTCGGCCGGCTGATGCCGAATGCCAGATCCAGCCGGATCGGACCCACCGGCGACTGCCAGCGGACGCCGGCGCCGACACCGCGTTCGAAGCCTTCGTTGAAACCGGCGCGCCGGAAGGCGTTACCGACATCGATGAAGGTTGCCGCACGCCAGCGTTCGATGAATTCGTAGTCGTATTCCAGGCTGGCAACCGCCAGATAACGCCCGCCGATCAGGTTGCCGTCGTCATCCCTGGGAGCGAGCGACTGGTAAGCGAAGCCGCGAACGCTCTGGTCGCCACCGGTAAAGAAGCGCAGCGACGGCGGCGTGCGCTCCAGGCTCTGGGTCGCTAGCGCGCCATACTCGGCACGGGCGATGCCGCGATGCCGCCCATAGCTGCGCAACCACTTGGTCGACAGCCGAATACGGGCAAGCCGGATGCTGGAACCCAACTCCCGATCACTGGCCTCCACCGAGGCGAACTGGCGATCACCCCAGGTGACATTCACACCGCCACGACTGCGTGAACGGCTGAGGCTGGCACCTGGCAAGGTCAGCGTCGTTTGCCCGCTTTCGTTACCCTGCTTGAATCGCTCCTTCTCCCAGCGCAGGAAGACGTTACGGGTCCAGCCGCTGCGCATGATTCGCTGGCGCTGCACACCCGCTGTCAGGCGCTGACTCCGGGTATCCTCGATTTCCTCGCGCTGATAGCCACCGAGGAACTGCAACTTTTCCTCCAGCGGCGGATCAAGCGGGACGCTGTAGGTGCCGCTGACGCTCTGCCGAACCGGCGATAGTTCCGATTCGGCACTCATCGAGTGACCCTCCGGATTGACCCAGGGCCGGGCCCAGTTGAGTCGCAGTCTCGGGCCGACGTCGGTGGCAAAGCCGGCGCCTGTTCCGATCCGGTTCTGCGGCCGCAGTTCAACCTCCGCATCAACGGGCACGCGGCCGTCCTCGTCCGCTTCCTGCGCCTGCGGCCTGACCCGCACGCTGTCGAAGTAATCACTGCTCAGCAGGTTGCGATTGAGCACAGTGATCTGATCCGAGGTAAACGGATCGCCGGCGCTGAACGGCACGTGTCGCTGCAACAATCCATCCGACAGCATGGTCTCGGAAAAACGAACCTCACCGAGGCGGTAACGACGGCCGGCCTCATAGTCGATGGTGACATCGGCCCATCCCTCCGCCGGATGAACCCGGACCTGACTTTGGGCGAAACGCCCATCGAAGTAGCCGCGCGCCAGCGCCAGGCTCTCCACGGACCGCTTGTAGGATTCGTAACGCCCGTGGTGCAGCACATTGCCCTCGGTAAACGGTGCGCGCTGCCGCAGTTCGATGAACTGGGCATCGGTGGCCGCCTCGCCACCGAAGTTGATTTTGATATCACGCAGGCGCACCGGCTCGCCCGGATCGACACGAATGATGACTTCGCGGTCGTCACCATCGCGACGGGTCTCGACATCGATCACGGCGCGATAGTAGCCAAGCGCCTCCATGCCGCTGCGTGCATCATCAGGCACTCCGGCCATGAATCGCCGGACCATTCGCGGATCGTCAGTGGACGGCTCACCGACATAATTGATGACATTCTCACGCAGGGCGCCGTCGATACCCTCCACAACGACCCGCACTTCGGCCTGCGCCGCGATCGGCAGTGACAGGACCGTGAGCAGGAGCGGGAACAGCAGACGCTGGGCTAGACGCGAGAACTGTTGCATAGGACGTGATCAGATCTGCAGTGGTGGCTCATCGAGCAAGGCCATTTGCTCGCGCAGGGCCAGGATCTGCTCCTCCCAGTATCGTGACTCTGCAAACCAGGGAAATGCCAGCGGGAAGGCCGGATCATGCCAGCGCCGGGCAAGCCACGCCGCGTGGTAAAGCATGCGCAAGCTGCGCAGCGCCTCAAGCAAGTGCAGCTGGACGGGGTCGAAGGCAAAGAATTCCTCGTACCCCTCAAGTATATCCAGTATCTGTGCCTGCATTTCGCTCCGATCGCCGGACAGCAGCATCCACAGATCCTGCATCGCGGGCCCGGAGACAGCGTCATCCAGATCAACGATATGCGGCCCGTGATCGGTCCAGAGAATATTGCCCAGGTGGCAGTCGCCATGCAGGCGAATCGGGGTGTAGCCGCCACCGCGCTGCCAGGACTGCTCGATGCGCTGGAGGACATCCAACGCAACCGACTCGAAGGTCCTGGCCAACGAGATGGGCAGATAGCCGCAATTCAGGATCGTCTCCAGCGACCCATGGCCGCGATCGCTGACACTGAACGTGGCGCGTTCCCGGAACGGCCGAACCGCCCCGACCGCATGCAGGCGTCCGAGATAGCGACCAATCCACAAGCGATTGTCGCCCTGATCCAGATCCGGCATCCGACCGCCCCGGCGCGGAAACACGGCAAGCCGAAACCCCTCGGCATGATGCAGCGTATTCCCCCCGAGACGCAGGGGCGGGACCACCGGGATCTCGTGATCGGCGAGCTCCTGGGAAAACGCGTGTTCTTCGAGGATCGCCGCGTCTGACCAGCGATTCGGCCGGTAGAATTTCACGACCACCGGCGCCTTGTCCTCGATGCCGACCTGATAGACCCGGTTCTCGTAGCTGTTAAGGGCCAGCAGACGACCGTCACAGCAAAGCCCCGTGGACTCCACCGCAGTGAGAATGCTGTCCGGATTCAGCCCGGCGTAAGGTGGTGCTTCGCTCGCCCCTGATTCAGTCATGCGAAAGCAACTCGCTACAGGCCTGCAGCGCCACCCGGCCACGAGGATCCTGCCGCACCTGTTGCAGCGTCATGGCCGAAAATGGCCGCTGCATTCGGGCAAGACGCGCCGAGGCCGCCGGATCGGGCTCGGCTGGCATGGCCGCCAGCACGGACTCACGGGCATCCAGCGAGTTGCACAGCAACAACAGGTCGTTCCCGGCCTCCAGAGCAACCCGTGCCCGGCCAGCGCGGTCACCGAGCGCCGCGGCGCCTTCCATATCGAGATCATCGGCAACAACCACGCCATCAAAGCCGAGATCATCTCGCAAGACTGTCCCAATCCAGTAGCTGGAGAAACTTGCCGGCTGATTGTCCGCTTTCGGGTAGGCAACATGAGCGGTCATGATCGCGTCGATGCGTTGCTGGTGAATCAGGCTTTCGAACGGCAGCAGATCGCTACCCCGCAGGGACGGCTCAGGTCGGGTGTCCACCGGCAACTCCAGATGCGAATCCGTTGCCACGCTGCCATGTCCCGGGAAATGCTTGGCGGTTGCCGCCATGCCCGCCTCGTGCATGCCATCAATCCAGCGGCCGGCGAGTTCGGTCACCGCATCGGGGAGCGCATGAAACCCGCGATCGCCAATGACCACGCTGACGCCCCGGTCGAGATCGACCACCGGCGCAAAGCTGAAGTCCACGCCGACTGCCCGCAATTCTGCGGCCATCAGCCAGCCCAGCGCGAAGGCCTGATCCCGCGCCGCCGCCGGATCAGCGTCGTACAGACGCCCCAGCTCAGCCATCGGCGGCAGCCGGGTAAAACCGTCGCGGAAACGCTGCACCCGGCCGCCTTCCTGGTCCACGGCAATCAGCAGCGCAGGGTCGCGCAGCGCATGGATTGACTGGTTCAGCGCCCGCAGTTGCTCCGGGTCCCGGTAGTTGCGGGAAAACAGAATCACGCCGGCAATCTGCGGGTGTTGCAGCAGACGGCTTTCCTCCTCCGTGAGTTGCTGACCCGCAATACCGACCATCAGCTGTCCAAGCTGGCTCATGACGCTGGTTCTCCCTCTCCGATCCAGACTCGGGTGCCGACCGGCACACGATCATGCAGCGTGATCACCGCATCATTACGAAGCCGGATACATCCATGAGACAAGGGACTGCCCATGGATTCCGTATCCGGACAACCGTGGAAGTAAATAAAGCGCCGCATCGTATCGACGTCGCCCAGCCGATTGAAGCCCGGTTCAAGCCCGCTGAGCCAGAGAATACGACTGAGAATCCAGTCTCGCTCCGGTTGCCGGGCCTGCAGTGCCGGCGTCCAGATCTCGCCGGTCCAGCGACGACCTACGAAGACCGCCGCCGACGGACAGTCGGCGCCGATGCGAGCGCGGATGCAATGCCAGCCACGCGGCGTCCTGCCTGACCCGTTGCGCTCACCCAGCCCGTTCCGGGCCGTGGATACCGGCAGCCGCAGCAGACAGCGGACCCCCTGCCGCAACTCCAGCTCCTGTCGCGCAGCGCAGACCCGGATCCAGGTTTCCCGCGTTTGCGGCGCTTCGCTCATCAGCGGTTACCACTCGCACCAGGGGTGCTCGACCAGACAGGCATTGTAATACCGGGGATCACCCGACACCTCTTCGCCGAGCCAGTCCGGGCGCTGAAAGTCCGCTTCGGGCGATCCGAGCTCGATTTCAGCGACCACCAGGCCGGCATTGGCGCCCTCGAACACATCGATTTCCCAGACATGGTCGCCAATCGGAACCTCAAACCGCGTTTTCTCGATCAGGGCGCCACTGCAAAGCTCGGCGAGGATTTCCACGGCATCGTCGAGAGGGATCTGATACTCGTATTCCCGCCGTTGAATGCCCAGGGTCGCGCCCTTGATGTTCAGCCAGGCCCGGTCGGCGGCCTGCCGCACGCGCACCGACGCCTTGTCCATCCCACCGATATAGCCCTGCCGCATCGGCTGGCCGGAATCGGCCTGGGGCCGCCAGTCATCATTACGCACCAGGAACTTCCGCTCGATCTCGATTCCCACGCACCACCTCGCTCGACATGACTGCCGGCATTGTGCCAGAGGTCGACGCCGAGGCCTGAACGATCGGTCTTTATCCGACGTCAGCCGATGCTAGAATGCGCCGTTCGCGGCCTGTGGTCGCTGCAAATTTTCAATGATTCCGGCGGATCGCAGGCAATCCGCCCCTGACCCGGGAATGCCCATGAAACGTGTAGTACTGCTGCGCCACGGCCAGAGCACCTGGAACCTGGAGAACCGCTTCACCGGCTGGCACGACGTGGATCTGACCGAAAAGGGCCGCCAGGAAGCACTGGATGCCGGGCGCCTGATGGCCGCCCACGGCCTGCAATTCGACATGGCCTTTACCTCGGTACTGAAACGCGCCATCCGGACCCTGTGGATCGCGCTGGACGAGCTCGATCGGATGTGGTTGCCGACCACCAAGGCATGGGAACTCAACGAACGGCACTATGGCGCGCTGACGGGCCTGAACAAGGCAGAGACGGCCAGGGAATACGGCGACGAGCAGGTGCATATCTGGCGCCGCAGCTACGGCACGCCGCCGCCGGCGCTGGACGCGGATGATCCACGGCATCCTCGCTTTGATCCGCGCTATCGGCATCTGACCGCCGAGCAGCTACCCGGCACCGAGTCGCTCGAAACGACGCTGGCCAGGGTTCTGCCGTACTGGCATGAAAGCATCGTGCCGGCGATCCATGAGCTGGACACCGTACTGATTGCTGCCCACGGCAACAGCCTGCGCGCACTGGTCAAGCATTTGCGTGGCCTGGACGACGACGCAATCATGAAGCTCGAGATCCCCACCGGTGAACCGCTGATGTTCGAACTCAATGACGATCTGAGCCTGGCCGACAGTTATTACCTGAAGGATCGCCCAGCGGGCTGACCGGGAGCCATAGCACGATGCGCCGACTGCTGATTCTCCTGCTCGGCTTGCTGCTCCTGGGCCTGATGCTCGTGACCACAACCCTGGCATTGAATCAGGTCCCATTGCTGGACGAACCTGGCCCTGCAGAGCGGTTTAGAACCTACCTGAGCACCAATCGGGTCGAGACCGTGCAGGGCAGCCGCTTTCCGGAACGTGAGCCAATGCTGCTACGGGTGCCACCTGAGACGGCCTATCAGGAAGTGCGCGAAGCGATCCGTGATCTGGGCTGGGACGTGCTGGCAGAGCACGCGGCATCCCGGCGGCTGCATGCAGAGGTGCGTACGCCTCTACTCGGCTTCCGGGACGATTTCCGCGTTCAGATCGAGCCGACGCCATCCGGCAGCCGCATTCAGGTCCGTGCCAGCTCCCGCGTCGGCCAGGCCGATTTCGGCGCCAACACCCGGCATCTGATGGATTTCCAGCGGGTCCTGAGGGAACGTCTGGCGGACTGATCGGGCCTGGCTCCCCGCCGAACCAGGAATGAAACGATTGATCCAGTGGGCGCCCAGAACCCGCGTTTCACCGGGTCGCAGGTCGACGGTGCCATCAAGTACGTCGATTACTCCACTACCACGACCAAGCACCTCAAGCTGCCAATCAATGGAACCCGCCGGGACCGTCAGGCGGCTGACCAACAGCCGATCCGGCAACGACCGCCAACTGCGCACATCCGCGTTATCGACGATCGTGCCAGCGACATTCAACACCAGCGCCAGGAGTTCGTTTTCCTGTTCCAGCCTGCGGGTGGCGACATCCCGGGCCACATTGCGTGACACGACCCGCGCGGTGATACCGGGAAGCAGCGAGGCAAGCCAGCGGTCGGCGCTGCCCGCCACGTCATCGGCGAGGTCGGCCTCCACTTCCCGGCCGACGGCACGCAACCGCGCGCCGGTCAGCGGGCTCGGCCGCCTCTGCAAGGCCGGCAACGAAACCCGCAGCAGCCGGTTCTCGCTGGGATGCGGCAACACCAGGCCCTCTTCACGCAGTCGCGGTGCCTGACCATCGTGAAGCACCACCACCAGGGTCGCTTCGCGGCGGTCCCGATCCAGCGGCTCCCAGGCCTCGATGCCGAAGCGCTGGAGATAGCCGTCCCGCTCATCGACCAGATCCTGATAATCGGTGAAGCGGACCAGACTCGTCTGCAGATCCCGTGGAATCGCCGTCTCCTGCCGATCATAGGCCTGCAGAGCCTTGCGATAGGCGATCAGCGCATCGGACCAGTCACCGGCAGCCTCGAAAATGATGCCACTGAGGTAGCGTGGAAAAGCATCGCCGCCGCGCGGCGCACGACCGTCTACCGGATCAATGCGACGCAGGCCGAGGTCGATCTGCAAGGCCTCGACCCGGGCTGCATCAAGATCACCCCGCTGCAGAAAGTTGAGGGCCTGATAGACATGCAGCAACAGATGTTCATGGGTGGGCGGCACGTAGGCGCCACTGTCCTCGGCCACGGCCCAGGCAGCAACGGTTTCACTGACACTCAAGGGCTGCAACTCGCCGATGACGTCCTTGGCGCGTTCGAACGCGGCAATGCTGCCGTCCAGATCACCCTGCGTGCGCAACAGCATGCCCCGGTTGAGCCAGTACAGGCTCTGGTTCCTGCGTGAACCGGACAGCCCTTCGAGGCTCTCCAGGGCTCGCTCGGTCTGACCACGCTGTACGTCGTCATCAACCCGATCGAGCAGGGCCCCCTGACTGGCACAGCCAGTGAGCAGCGCGACCATCACGAGGAGCCCCGGACGCCAGGCCCGCAATAATCGCCAGGACATCACAAGGAACCCGATCAGGAACGGAACATGCCGCGCCGGATGATCTTGCGAATCTCCTTCTGACCCACCCAGACCCGGGTGTTGTCGGCGAGGCTGGTCAGTGCCAGATCCACCTGATAGTAAGCGACCTCGGTCCGGCCTTCGGTGTCCATGATGGTGTTAATGGTTCCGGTCAACACGTAGTCGGCGCCGATCTCCCGCCCGGCCAGACTGCGCGTTTCTTCCCGCACATTGCCCCGCTGGTCCTCGCGCTCGCTGCGGATGGCATCACGCTCGACACCACTCGCAACAAACGTGACTTCGCCGGAATTGAGCAGCTCACGCTCGATGTCACGGACAAAGGTATTCACGTTGATGTGTTCGTGACTGAGGTTGCGGACATCGCCCACGATCACCGTCGGATTGCTGCCCGTGCGGCCCTGATGGCGCTGAATCCAGCCCCGCGAGATCATGTCGTCGATCATCTCCTCGGACACCAGCCGCGAGTCGGTATCGTTCCAGCGGCCACTGAGATCACCGGGCACATCGCGATCGACACGATCCACCTGGGTCGCGCAGCCGGCGAGTGCAAACGTGAGCAGGACGAGAAGCAGCAAGCGGCCGATCGAGTGGGAAGCCGAAAGAATCATTCAATCCTCCAGGTGCGACCGAGGGCCGCAGTGAAACGCATTCCGGTGACTTGTTGCTGGCGTAGACTACGGCTTGTAATGGACGGTTCCAGCGCATACACCGTATCGCGGTAACATGGATGCGCGATCAGCAGGAAAAGGAAAAACTCCCATGCCCTACACGACGCTGATATCCGCCGAGCAGCTGCAAACGCTGATGCGGTCTGACACTCCGCCGTGCATCCTCGATTGTCGCATGCGTCTTGGCCAGCCCGAAGCCGGAATCAGTCTGTTCCAGCAGGGGCATATCCCGGGTGCCGCCCATGCCGATCTGGAAACGCGTCTGGTGGGCAAGCGCACGCCACAGACAGGGCGGCACCCTCTTCCGGAACGCGACACGCTCGCTGCGTCACTTGCGGCCCTGGGCCTCAACGCGAATCAACAGTTGGTAGTCTATGACGATCAGGGTGGCGCCATGGCTGCGCGGCTCTGGTGGATGGCACGCTGGGCCGGGCATGCCGAGGTCGCGGTTCTTGATGGTGGCCTGCAGGCCTGGACCGAGCTGGGCGGGGAATCCGAGGACAGTGTCCGGGCCCATCCGCCGGGCAACTTCGTGCTCGGCCCACCGCTGGTCCAGTGGCTTGAGCCTGATGAGCTGGCAAAAGCCCTGGAATCGGACAGCGTGACGCTAATCGATGCGCGCAGTAACGAACGCTTCAGGGGCGTCACCGAGCCCCACGATCCTGTTGCCGGCCACATACCAGGCGCCGTCAATGTGCCATTTGCCGAAAATCTCACCGCAGATGGGCGATTCAAGCCGGTAGACGCTCTGCTAGAGCGTTACCAGCCCTTGCTCGACACATCCCGGCCACCAGTCGCCATGTGCGGCTCGGGCATCACGGCCTGCCATACCCTGCTGGCACTGGAGCATGCCGGCCTGGCCAAGGGACGCCTGTTCGTCGGTTCCTGGAGCGAATGGATCACGGACCCCGCACGACCGGTGGCGCAGGACGGCTGAAGCGATCCTGCACCGGATGCATGGACCGTAAATGCGAATCATTGCTATTTACAAGATGCCGAAATGAATCTATGATTTCCGGGGGCCTTGAGTCTCTGGGATGACTGAGCATCCCGGCTCGCATCTGACCTGCATCTCCCGTCGGGTCAAATGCCCTGGGGACCCCCCCTTTATACCGCCGCAGGCTGCGCCTGCGGCGTTTTCTTTTGTTCTTGCAGCCGCGTCCCCGGCCGGTCTGGCGCGACAATGATCCTATGATCGTTTCCGCGGCTCCTCTTCCGAGGCCGCCTCGGTCGACTGGTCCGGCTGCGCCTCGGCACGCGGTTTCATGTCGTTCAACGACCACCGCTCACCGGCGGCATCGCCTGGTTCGGCAACCCCTTCGTCGGTCGTCGGTTCTGCAGTCCCCTCGGCCGATTTCCGCTCGCCGGCCTCGCGCCCGACAGTCGTCGCGCTCTCGGTTTCGGGCTGCTCCTCACTGGCGGCCAGCTGCTCGTCCAGCTGCCGCTGCTCGGGCGGCGTCGACAGCAACGGAGAATCCGGACCTCTGCCAAGCTTTTCAGAGCCATCGGCGAGATGCTCATAGAGCGAGCGATAACTCGCCGTCACATCGTTGAATAGCTGTGCCGTGGTCTGGAAGTGGCCGTTGACCTGCTCGCGGTAGGCGCGCAACTCCCGGCTTGATTCGTCACGCTGCTCCTCGAGTTCACGGACGCGCGTCGAGCCCGGTGCCGTGTAGCGGCCGATGAAAAACGCAGCAACCGCCGCTGCGATAACAATCAGAAACCAGACCACGGTCATGGACATAATCGGTACTCCCGGTAATCGTCAACACGCCATCAGGCGTCCATTTTGGAAGGAAAGCCATTAGCCGGCGCAGTGAAAACGCCACCGACTCGACCGATGGGCCACTGCCAGGGGATCAGCAGCGGACACCGGGGGATCGGATGAACTGCGCAAAATAGTACGATGGGTGAAGGCTGGAATGAGGTCAACCTGGGACGAAAGCGTATGGACGAATCAGTCAGGCGGGCGATGAGACGGTGGCCGGACGTACCCGATGTCACGGACCACCTGGGCCTCGATCTTCGCGGACGCTGGTTATTGCACGGTAAACCCATCGAACATACGAGGACGATTGCCTTCATCAACCGCCACTACCATGCCAGCGACGACGGCCGTTGGTGGTTCCAGAATGGTCCGCAACGCGTTCAGGTGCAGCTTGCCTACACGCCCTGGATTTACCGCTGGGGCCCCGAAAACGCGTTCCAGACGCATACCGGTCTCCATGCCAGCAATCCGAAAACGGCGTGGCTGGATGAACATGGTCGCCTTCTGGTCGAGACCGAACATGGCATCGGGCTGGTCGATGACCGGGACCTGCCGAACCTGGCCGAACGGATAGAGGAAGACGCCGCTCCCGCGGACCAGTGCAACGGCACGCATGGAATCCTGGACGTCGGCGGACAACACCTGCCAATTCAAGCGATTCGATCTGCCGACGTCCCCGGACGATTCGGCTTCGTCACCGGACAGGCGCCGACCCTTGCATGACGACTCTCGCCTGTCGCGTATTTGATGCACAAATACAACACTTTCGACAGAACCTACCCTGACTCGTTGCTGTCATTGCGTTGATAACCGGCGAAAAATGTCTTTTTTTTGCAACGAATGTTGCTAAAACTCCCTTGAACCTCTGGAAGTCCGGCGTCACCTCGTTATACTGATTCGGGCGATATGCGGTCCCGCCCTCTCCGGGATCCACTCTCATGCGGTACTCACCGCCGAATCACGAAAACAATGAGGTAGCGATCCATGACGAAAAAGACGTTGCGTTCTGCAGTCATCGCATCGACCCCCGCACTGCTGCTGGCCTCCGGCCTGGCACATGCGGTCGAGTTTCAGGCCGGTAACACGACTTTCAGTGTGGAAGGCTACGCCAAGCTGGACATGATTTATGACTTCGATGATCGGCTCGGGCGATTTACGTTCCATGACCAGATCGGCGCCGACTCCAGTGATTCCGGGCATTTCCGGATGCAGGCTGGCCAGAGCCGCATCGGCTTCCGCTCCGTCACCGAGACGGACCAGGGCCCGCTGGTGTTGTTTGCCAACATGGACTTCTTCGACGGCGACGCAGCCCGCACCGGCAGCAACAGCGGCGGCAACCCGCGACTGCGCGAGGTTTACGGTCAGTGGAACGGCATTACCGCCGGCCGCACCTGGACCACCTTCAACACTTTCGTCGGCACTCCGGAAATCCTGGATTTCACCAATACGGTGGGTCAGGCCGGCCTGGATCTGCAGACACAGCTTCGTTACACGGTAGGCGGCTTCTCCATAGCGCTGGAGGCCCCTGACGATCTGGTCAGCTCCCTCAACGGCAGCGCCATTGCCAACGCCGGCGGTGAACGCTCCAGCACCTTTGGCGCCCGTAACCAGAGCCGATTGCCGGACCTTACCGCCAACTACCACGGTCGAGCTGGCCAGGTGGACTATGCGGTCGGCGCCATGGTCCGGCAGCTGCGCGTCGGTCGGGTGCAGGACGAAGATGGTAACACCACCAGCAGCAGCGACTCGGAGACCGGCTGGGGCCTGTTCGGTGCAGCAGCCATGGAAGTCGTGCCTGGAACAACGGTTCGCGGTATCGTTACGGGCGGTGATGGCATCGGCAACTACCTCTATTTCCAGCCGGCGCCTGCCGCCTACTACGACCCGAATGGTGACAAGATCGAAACCATTGAGGCAATCGGCGGTAGTCTCAGTATCACCCAGGAAATCGGACCGGGACGGGCCACCCTGGCTTATGCCTATGCCTATGCGGACACCGAGGACTTCTTCGAGGACACCCAGCTAGACGGTACCGATCCCGACAACCTGTTCTTTGCCGGCAACAAGTTCCAGAGCATTTTCGTGAACTACCTCTGGGAGCCCATTGAACGGGTCACCTACGGCATCGAACTGGGCTGGCACCGCGTAGATCGCCCCCGCAGCTTTGGCGAGGACGGAGCAATCAACCGCTCCAGCGACGACGATGCCTACCGCCTCATGACCTCGCTGATCTACGACTTCTGAGCAGGGTCCGATCGCGGTACTGTACGACGGCCGGCATTCGCCGGCCGTTTTCGTTTCCAGCCATGGAGTGTTCCGCATGACCCTTGCATTCTGGTGTGTCCTGATCGCTGCACTGATGCCCATCGTCTTCGCCGGCATAGCCAAGGCCGGTGCGGACAGTTACGACAACCGGAATCCCCGCGCATGGCTGTCACGCCAGGCCGGCTGGCGCCAGCGTGCCAACTGGGCGCAGCAGAACACCATCGAGGCATTTCCGCCGTTCGCGGCAGCCGTGATCATCGCCCATCTGGCGGCCGCGCCGCAGCCTGCGATCAATGGCCTGGCGGCGGCCTTCATCCTGATCCGGATTGCCTACGGCTATTGCTACATCCAGGACCACCATCTGGCCCGCAGCCTGGTCTGGCTCGCCGGCCTGGGCTGCGTCATTGCGCTGTTCGTGGTCGCCGCGCTCGCATGAGCGGCCCCATCGAACCGGACTGGTCAGCGGTCGAGGAGTCGTTTGTCCGCGCTTCCGGGCCCGGTGGCCAGCACGTGAACAAGACCGCCAGCGCGGTGCAGCTTCGTTATGACCTGAGGCGCGTTCGGGCGCCACTACCCCGCCCGGTCTACGAGCGCCTGCGCAAACTGGCCGGGAGTCGCCTGACCCAGGATGACGTGTTGATTCTGGAATGCGGCGAACACCGCAGTCAGGAACAGAACCGGCGCCAGGTCCGCGAGCGGCTGGTCAAGCTGCTGGCCAGGGCAGCCCATAAACCAAAACCGCGGATTCCGACGCGACCCGGGCTGGGCGCAAAACGACGTCGGCTGGATTCGAAGAAAAAGCAGGCCGGAAAGAAATCACTGCGCAAGCCGCCAGAGGACTAGGGAAACGCTGATTTATTCCATGGCAACAAACCGACCAGCACCCGAAAACCGCTGCCGCCAGTAGGGGTTTCGCAACTCCGCATAGGACACCTGGCCGCCAGTGGACGGTGCATGCAGGAACCGTCCGCCGCCGGCGTAGATGCCCACATGGTCAACCTTGCGGCCACTCACCCGGAAGAACACCAGATCACCCTCGCGCAGTTCCCGCACCGGGACGCTGGACGCCTTCCGCGCCTGCTCGGACGCCGTTCTTGGCACCCGCACGCCATGCTGCGCATGACTGAAGGCCACCAGCCCACTGCAGTCGAAGCCGCGCTCGGGACGATCACCGCCGAAGCGATACGGCACGCCGCGCTGGCTCTGCGCCGTCTGCA
>SKGQ01000129.1 GCA_007117515.1 Ectothiorhodospiraceae bacterium
AGAGCGGTACGGCAGCCAACTGACTCGGCTGCCGCGGCGGACCTGCCGCCTTGCGCGCCCAATGGGCACCCCGTACCATTCCACGGCTTGGAAATCCCCGCCCGCGCGGGGTTACGGAAATGATGGGCCGTATGCGCGCCGACGCGGCAACCGCCCAGCGTTTCATGCAGTGTCTCGGTCCGTTCGCAGCCGCGAACGGCCGCTTTATCGCTGAATTCAGATCAGGCATCGGGGACTGGCTATGCGCACGCATTACTGCGGACAGGTGACGGAAGAGCATCTGGATTCCACCGTTTCACTCTGCGGCTGGGTGCATCGTCGGCGCGATCATGGTGGTGTGATTTTCATCGACCTGCGCGATCGCGACGGCCTGGTCCAGGTAGTTTTCGATCCGGATAGCCCCGAGGTGTTCGCGCTGGCCGAAAGCGTGCGCAGCGAATTCGTGCTGCGGGTCACCGGGCGGGTACGCCGGCGACCGGCGGGCACCGAGAATGCGGGCATGAAGACCGGACAGATCGAGGTCTTCGGCCAGCAGCTCGAGATCCTCAACACCGCGAAGACACCGCCGTTCCAGCTCGATGACGAGGACGTGGGCGAAGACGTGCGCCTGCGCCACCGTTACGTGGATCTGCGGCGGCCGGAAATGCAGGATCGCATGCGTACCCGGGCCCGGGTTACCGGGGCTCTGCGGCGTTTCCTGGATACCGAGGGCTTCCTTGATATCGAAACCCCGATGCTGACCCGCGCGACTCCTGAGGGTGCCCGCGATTACCTGGTGCCGAGCCGCGTGCATCCCGGCAGTTTTTATGCCCTGCCGCAGTCGCCGCAGCTGTTCAAGCAGTTGCTGATGATGTCCGGCATGGACCGCTACTATCAGATCGTGCGTTGCTTCCGGGATGAGGATCTGCGCGCCGATCGCCAGCCGGAATTCACCCAGCTCGACATCGAGACCTCGTTCATGGACGAGGAGGGGATCATGACGCTGACGGAGCGCATGATTCGCGAGCTGTTCCGCGAGGTGCTGGGTCAGGAGCTACCGGACCCGTTTCCGCGCATGACCTGGCAGGAGTCGGTGGATCGCTTCGGCATTGACCGTCCGGACCTGCGCATTCCGCTGGAACTGGTGGACGTCTCCGATTTGATGGCCGAAGTCGATTTCAAGGTCTTTGCTGGCCCCGCCGCGGACCCCAGGGGGCGTGTTGCGGCCCTGCGGCTGCCGGCCGGCAGCGACCTGAGCCGCAAGGAAATCGACGACTACACGAAGTTCGTCGGCCGCTATGGCGCCAAGGGTCTCGCCTACATCAAGGTGAATGATCCGGCCCAGGGCCGGGATGGCCTGCAGTCACCGATCATCAAGTTCCTGCCCGATGCGACGGTGAGCGGAATCCTCGAGCGCACTGACGCGGCGGCCGGTGACCTGATCTTTTTCGGCGCCGACAAGACTACCGTGGTCAACGAATCCCTGGGCGCCTTGCGCGTCAGGCTGGGTCATGACCGCGGTCTGGTGGAGCCAGGTTGGAGGCCGCTGTGGGTGGTCGACTTCCCGATGTTCGAGCACGATGACAAGGATGGCCGACTGTACTCGCTGCACCATCCGTTCACGGCGCCCAGCGTCGATGACATCGAAGCCCTGGGCCAGGGCGATCCGGAGCAGATCCTGTCCCGCGCCTACGACATGGTGCTGAACGGTACCGAGGTCGGCGGCGGCTCGATCCGTATTCACCGCCCGGACATGCAGATGGCGGTGCTGAAAATGCTGGGCATCGACGAGCAGGAAGCACGGGAGAAATTCGGATTCCTGCTGGATGCCCTGGAGTACGGTGCACCGCCCCATGGCGGTCTCGCCTTCGGCCTGGATCGACTGGTCATGTTGATGACCGGCGCCAGTTCGATCCGCGACGTGATGGCCTTCCCCAAGACCCAGACCGCCAGCTGCCTGCTCACGGAGGCGCCGTCCACGGTGAGCGAGGAGCAGCTGCGCGAGTTGCATATCCGCCTGCGCCGCACCGCGACCGCCGAGGCCGAGCCCGCCACCGAGTAAAACTCGGTGGCCTGGCCGCTGTCCTAGCTAACGTATCCACACGAGTTTTTACAGGGAACAGGACATGGCGGACGCGGCAGATGGTACGGAAGTCATTACTCTGGGTGGCGGGTGCTTCTGGTGTCTGGAAGCAGTGATGCAGCAACTCGACGGCGTCGAGGCCGCTGTGCCGGGCTACGCCGGTGGCCAGCGCCCCAACCCCAGCTACCAGCAGGTCTGCTCCGGCGCCACCGGTCATGCCGAGGTGGTGCAGGTATCCTTCGATCCGCGCAGCCTGTCATTGACGGATCTGCTGAAGGTCTTCTTCGCTGCCCATGATCCGACCCAGCTCAACCGCCAGGGCAACGATGTCGGCACGCAATACCGCTCCGTGATCTTCTGGCACAGTGAGGCGCAGCGGGATGTGGCACGCGACGTGATCGCCGCGCTGGAGGCATCGGGCAAGCTGTCCGGTCCCGTGGTGACGGAATTGTCGCCGGCACCACCCTTCTACGCCGCCGAGCCCTACCATCACGACTACTTCAGCAACAATGCGATGCAGCCCTACTGCCAACTGGTGGTGGAACCCAAGGTCATGGGTACGCGGCGCAACTTCCCGGAGCTGGTCCGACGTTCCTGAGCAGAGGGCCGGGCTCGCCCGCTCTCGCAGTCTGGCAGGGGCAGTGGAAGTTTTCGGCTGGCCCTGTTGGACCCGAGGAAACACTGAGCAATTTCCACGTTCGCGCTCGTGTCCGATTTCGGCAGCCTGGCAAGGCGCGGTGCCGGTTCGGTAGCCCGAGCTACCGGGCCGGTGGCGCAACACCGCCAGGGGCCGAAATCGGCCGAGCCCTTCGGGTTGGGCTGGCATTTTCCCCGACTGCGGCGTTGCGCTGCTTGGCCGCAGAGCGACTGCGGCACGGCACAGCGCGCCTTGCCTCGGGAAAAATGTCAGCTCAACGCGAGCGCGGGAATTGCTCAGTGTTTCCTCCAGCGACGTGAGGCCAGACGAAAGCTTGCACTGGCCCCAAACGCTCTAGGATTCCCGTCAAGCGCGCGGCAGTTACTCAAGAACTCGGACCACGGGCTCCGCTGGCGCTAACAAAAAAGCCCCGACCGACTGGCCGGGGCTTTCTGGTTACGATCCGCCTGTGGACCGTTTAGGCGGCTGCCAGCTTCCGCTTGGGGAAGAGCTGGCGGACGCCGCGGACCATCCGTCCAATGACATCGGCGGCAAGTTCGCCACGCAGCATGTCAGCCTCAAGACGGATCTCGTGCAGCGGCCGGATGCCGGTGACGACAGGGGCGGTATTCCGGGTCTTTTCATGCATGTCGACACCTCCTTCTGGTGTTTCGGCAGCCACTGTGGCTGCCGGTAAGAAATCGCGTTTTTCCTAGTGAAAACCGGTATTTGCGGGTCTCGATCAACTGCCTCCGACTCTACTCTTCGTAATGCCTCTTGCATAGTGGTGCAACGCAAAAAAAACGGAACCCGCAAGGGGTTCCGTCAAGGCTTCGCTGATATTCACGAAGAAGGAGGAGAATGCACCCAATGCCGCGCCTGCTGTGGTGCGTCATTGAATGTTGCGCGGCAGCATAGGGAAGCGGTGCTTGTCCTGCAAGTTGTACATGGGAACAAGATCTGTTCCCATTGGGAATAAATTACGGGGGAGCGATAGCAGGCATGGATCGGGCGTCGGAAATGACGATTTTCATCCGCTGTGTGGAGGAGGGCAGTTTCTCCGCGGCGGCGCGGTCGCTGGCAATGACGCCATCGGCAATCAGCAAGCAGATCCGACGGCTGGAGGATCGGCTGGGTGCCCGTCTGTTCAATCGCACCACGCGACAGATCAGCGTCACCGAGGTGGGCCGAGATTTCTACGACCGCTGTTCCCGAATCATGACCGATATCGAAGCCGCCGAAGAGTCGGTGAGTTCGATGCAGGATCGGGTGCGCGGCACGCTGCGCGTGTGCGCCACGGTGGCCTTCGCGCGCGGCGAGGTGTTGCCGCGGATCCAGGAGTTTCTTGGTCGCTATCCGGAAATCCGCCTGGAGTTGGAATTGACTGACCGGTCCGTGGATCTGGTCGATGAAGGCGTCGACTGCGCCATCATGCTGCAGGAGCAGGTGGACGATCCATCCCTTGTGGCGCGCAAGCTGGCGGTGAACCGGCGCATCATTGTCGCGGCACCCTCCTATCTGGAGCGTCAGGGTGAGCCGAAGTCGCCCGAGGATCTGCTGCACCACAACTGTCTGGTGATGTACAACGTGAGCCGCTTCAACGACTGGGAATTCGAGTTGCCGGGCGGCGGCCGGCGGGTCATCCAGGTCGATGGCAATTTACGCTCGAATACGGCGGGCGCCTTGTTTGATGCCTGCCTCGGCGGTGTCGGACTGGCACGACTGTCGACCTGGCTGGTGGCACCGCTGATTCGGGAGGGGCGTCTGGTGCAGGTGTTGCCCGAGTATGCGCACGAAGGCTCGGCCTATTACGTGCTGTTTCCCCAGGGCCGTTTCCTGTCGCGCAAGGTGCGCGCCTTTGTCGATTTCCTGGTGGAGCAATTCACGCCGGTTCCGCCCTGGGAGCAGGACGACCGCGACCTTGTGCCGCAATCGCGATCAACGTGATTCGGTACGAAACGCGTTGATACCAGCATTCCCGGCCAGGGAGCAAACCTGCATCCTGCTGGTCGGAAACGGCAGGCAGGCCGGAAAGCGCCGGTTGAGTCGCGTGCCAGGTGCGCGGTGCCAGCCTTTCGCCGGTCCGATGGCACGATTGCGGGGGCCGGCCGACGGATAGTCCGGGTCCTTTACGCAGCAGCGGGCATAGATCAGTTTTTCCCGAAGTGGAGATGATTACATGTCGAGAGTGCATCGCGGGGTCTCCACCCCTGGTCTGGCCCGGGCGGAGCCGCCGGGGGCCACGGCACCGGATTCCTCGGCTTTCGAGCGCCTGTTCCACAGTCTCCAGCATTGCAGGCGGGTCCTGGTGCTTACCGGTGCAGGTTGCAGCACGGAATCCGGCATTCCGGACTACCGTGCGACGGACGGTGCCTGGAAGGGCCGGCGGCCCATGCAGTTCGCCGATTATCTTCGCAGTGAGGCCATGCGCCGTCGGTACTGGGCTCGGAGCATGGTGGGTTGGCCCGTGGTCGCTGCCGCGCAGCCTAATCCGGGACATCGCGCTTTGGTGGAGCTTCAGCGTCAGGGGCCCGTGGAGCGCCTGATCAGTCAGAACGTGGATGGCCTGCATTCACGGGCGGGCAACAGGGATGTGATCGATTTGCACGGGCGGCTGGACCGGGTGGTGTGTCTGGACTGTGGGGCGCTGGGAGAGCGCCGTGATTACCAGCATCGGCTTCAGGATCTCAATCCGGCCTGGCAATCGGCTGGTGAGACTGCACCGGATGGTGACGCGGATCTGCCCGACACGGCCTATCGGGGATTCCGGGTGCCGGACTGCGAGCGTTGCGGTGGACTGATCAAGCCGGATGTGGTGTTTTTTGGTGAGAACGTACCCAAGCCACGGGTTACAGAGGCGTTCCAGGCGCTGGACGACGCCGACGCGCTGCTGGTGGTAGGCAGTTCCCTGATGGTCTGGTCCGGCTACCGTTTCGTGCGGCGTGCGCGGGCGCAGGGCATCCCGGTCTTTATCCTCGGCCTCGGCAAAACCCGGGGCGATGCCGAGGCATCGCTCCGGGTTCGGGGGCGATGCGGCGATATCCTGCCCCGACTGGCCGAGCGTTTTTCCGCAGTTCCGTGAGCGTTCCGGGATCGCTTGCATCGACGGCGGTCTGCGGTAAATATGCCGCAACGCTAGACGGATACAGGGCATGGTTGACGCATCAGATCCCACAGAAAGGGCGACACAGGCGGTAGGAGTCTTTGACTCCGGCATGGGTGGCCTGTCCGTGTTGCAAGAGATCCGCGCACTGTTGCC
>SKGQ01000159.1 GCA_007117515.1 Ectothiorhodospiraceae bacterium
CAGCTCCGCGCGGTAAAAGTCACGTTCGCCGGGTTGCAGTGTCTGCTCCAGATCCAGCCGTTGGCCGATCAGAGACCGGGAGCGCCAGGTCAGTCGGCCCTGGTCGTCGAGCACCACGGCATAAAGCCCGGAACCGATCTGCTGGAAACGGCCCTCGGGCAGGTCACCCGGTACCTGGAGTTGCCCATTACGGACATCGGCGCCGGCAAGTATCGTGTAGAGAAAGCCCTGTAAACGGTCTTTCTGGGCCTGGATCAGACTGGTGCGGAAGGCCTGGTCCAGGGCAAAGCCGGTGGCGCCGAGGAATGCGGCCAGCACCAGGCTGGCGACAATCAGCAGCCGCCGTTGCAGCGAATGATTCATGCGCGCGGCGGCGCGCCGAGACGGAACAGATAACCGCGGCCACGCAGGGTTTCGATCGGATGCAGGGTATTGTCGGGGTCCAGTTTCTGCCGCAGGCGGCGGATAAAGACTTCGATCACGTTGCTGTCGCGGTCGGCGTCGTCCGGATACAGGTGCTCGGTGAGTTCCAGCTTGGAGACCACCTCGTCAGGACGGTGCATCAGATAGGCAAGCAGGCGGTATTCGTAGGCGGTCAGGTCCAGTGCTTCGCCATTCAGGCTCACGGTCTGGCTGCGGGTATCCAGCGCCATCGGGCCGGCTTCCAGTACCGGATGGGCCCAGCCACCGACCCGACGGAGCAGGGCGTTGACCCGCGCCAGCAGTTCTTCCATCCGAAAGGGCTTGCCCAGGTAATCGTCAGCGCCGGCTTCAAGGCCGGCGACGCGATCCTGCCAGGCCTGACGTGCTGTCAGGATCAGAACCGGCAGTCTGGAGCCATCGGCACGCAGCCGCTGGATCAGTTCCAGCCCGGAGAATCCGGGCAGCCCGAGGTCGACAATCGCCAGGTCCACCGGGTAGTCAGTGGCAAAATGCAGCCCCGACGGCCCATCCGCGGCGTGATCCACGATGAAGCCCTCGTCCTGCAGGCGTTTGCAAAGCTGGCTGGCCAGCTCCTGTTCATCCTCGACCAGCAATAAACGCATGACCTAGCGCATCCTCCCGGTTCCTGGGTCAACCTCGACCACACGCACCCGGCCTTCGTCCAGCAGCACTCGAATCCGATAGACGGAGCGGTTTCCACGCTGCACCTCTTCCGCCGAGAGGATCCGGCCCCCGGTTTGCTCGCGCACCATGCGAGTGGCCTGGTTCAGGCTCATGCTGTCGCTTGCGGGAATCAGATGACCCGGCTGCGCCATGGGCACCTGGGGCGGGTTGCCGAGGCCCGTCGCCGGCAACCCGATCAGCAGCACGACCGCAATCACCAACCGGCCCAGGGGGCTCAGAGCGCTTCGCCACAGCAAGGATCTCGCAGTCACGTCTCGATTCGACTCCCTGTGCAACCCGGCTTGAGGAACCACTGGTTTCCCGACTGCGGCGTTGCGCTGCCTGCCTCGGAAAAAATGCGGACTCCAACGCAGTTGCGCAAATAGATCAGTGGTCCCTTAACCAAGTGGCGTCACATCCTGCCGCACGCGGATCGTGTCGCCCGGGTGGTAATCCATTTCCGTCCAGTAGGTATCACCACGGAAGCGATATTGTACCCGATAGCCGACAGTGCGCTCCTCGTCGTACCAGCGGTCCACGTTGTGGCAGACGCGTTCCGTCGTGGTGTACGAGCGCTCGGGTGTGCGACTGAGTTGGTCACCGACCGTGGCGCCGAGCAGCGTTCCGGCCACCGTCGCCGCGGTCTTGCCGCGACCGCCGCCGAAACGGCTGCCGGCAATGCCACCGACGGCGCCGCCCACCAGCATGCCGCCCCGGCCATAACCACCTTCACGGTGGACGACCTGTTCGTTCCGGCATTCCTGGCTCGGGTATGACACCCGGTGGGTTTGCTGAATCGGGATGACCTGTGTGACATCGGCGTAATGCACGCGTGAATCATACGCGCTGGCGGTCAGCGGCAATGCCAGGGCGGTACCGAACAGACCGGCAGCAAGAAGCAGGTTTCGCGGTTTCATTTTGCCAACTCCTTCAGTGTCAAAGGCGGGGGCCCGCGGGGCCCATGGTTCTCTGTGAGCGCTGTCAGATTGCCCCGCACTCGCTTAACGCGGACTGAATCCAGCGCATGAACTTCAACCGGTTATTCATCGTCTTAACAACTCATGCAATGGCTCGGTGCCTTTTTGATCCCTGGTCCCAAACGCGAGGTTTTTCGTGCCTTCATCTGCCCCTGCCGCAACATCATGCCGCCCTCTGCGGGCTGCGAGTCGGACGCTCATCGTCCTTGCGCTGCTGCTGTCGCTGATCAGCCCGCTCCGGCTCGCGGCTCAGGAGCCGCCCGACCTCGATAGTATCCGCGATGCGGAAGCCGTGCGCGGCTTCTCCGTGATGGTGGATCCGGCTGCTCGTCAGCTGCAGGGGTCCGGGTGGTTTCGCCATGAGGGTGGAGACACCGTCGAACTGAATCTGGCCGATGGCTTGCGGCCGCGGGCCGCCTTTGACGCAGCCGGTAACCGCCTGGCGGTATCCCGGGCCGACGATCGGGGACAATGGCGGATCAGCGGTCTGGGGGAGGCCGACTGGCTGCGGATCGATTGGCGGGGCGAACTGGGTGGTTTCAGGGGTGCCGGCCGCGGCGGTATGGGCGGCCGGCCGCTGGCCAACGAGGATGGCGCCTATCTGCCCGGAAGCAGTCGCTGGTTTCCCGGGCTGGACGGGCAGGCCGGTGCCAGCCTGGTCGATGTCAGGGTCCGCGAGCCTTATGTCGCCGTGGTCGCCGGGCAGCTGCTTGAGGAGCATGTCGGCGAAACGGATTACCGTGCGCGCTTTATCACCGAGGGCGCCCATCGGGCCCCGTCCCTGTTCGTAGGACCCTGGGAGATCCAGGAAAAGGATCACGAAGGACTGCAGCTGCGGACGTACCTGGAGCCGGAACAGCGTGAACTCGGGCGCCAATACATGGCTCTTTCCGCGCAGTACATCGACGAGTTCTCTGCTGCAATTGGTGACTACCCTTTCAGTGGTTTTGCCATCGTCTCGGCACCGATTGGCGTGGGTCTTGGCTATCCGGGTCTGACCTATGTCGGGCGCACGGTGTTGCCCCTGCCCTTCTTTCCCGTGCAGTCCCTCGCGCATGAAATCCTGCACAACTGGTGGGGCAATGGCGTCCTGCTCGCTGAGGGAAGCGGCAACTGGTCGGAAGGGCTTACGACTTACATGGCCGACCACACCATGGCTGACCGGCACCGTGAAAATGGCGGTCGGGAGATGCGACGGGACTGGCTGCGTGATTATGCGGCCATCCCCGAAGCGCGCGACATGGCGCTAGCGGACTTCCGCTCGCGGGATGGCGATCCAAGTCTGATCATCGGCTATAGCAAGTCGGCCTATCTGTTTCACATGCTGCGGCATAAGGTTGGTGAGGAGGTGTTCGCCCGGGGCCTGCGGCAATTCTGGCAGGCTCATCGATTCGCGCATGCCGACTGGTCCGATCTGATTTCCGCCTTCGAGCATGCGGCAGGGCAGGATCTGCAGCCTTTCTTTGCTCAGTGGCTGGAACGAACCGGGGCGCCGTCTCTCGACATCGGCAACGTCATGGCCAGCGCTGGTGAAAATGGTGAATACGCCCTGCTTGTCGGGCTGCGGCAAAGCGATCCGCCGTTCGCCTTGAACGTGCCTGTCGAAGTTCTGCTCGAAAATGGCGAACGGCATAGGTTCCAGGCGCATGTGGATGACCTCGAGCAGGACATCGTCCTGATCGTTCCCGGCCGCCCGGAGAAGGTCACCATCGATCCGGACAGCGATCTGTTCCGGCGTCTGTCCTCCAGCGAAGCGCCACCGATCCTGCGTGATCTGACGCTGGTCGAGCAGCCCGTTGTCAGTATCGCCGCCGGCGGCGACGAGGAGGTGGAGGCCATGAGCACACGCCTGGCCCGGCGGCTGTTTCGCGGTCAGGGGCGTGTTGAAAACGGTGAGGCTGCGCTGGCGGGCGAGAAGCCGTTTGCGGTGATTGGCTCGACCAGGGAGGTCGCCAGATTGTTACAGGATCTTGGCCTCGATTCGCAACCGCCGGGCATGGCCGGTCGTGGCACGGCGAATGTCTGGACCCTGCGTACCGCGGAGGGTCTGGCGGTGCTGGCAATCTCGGCGGATAATGCCGATGCGATGCGGCCGCTGTTGCGCAGCCTGCCGCGTCAGGTGCGCCAGAGCTGGTTGGTCTATTCCGGTGGCGTGGCGATCGGTCGTGGTGTGTGGCCAGCCGAAAGCGAGCCCCTGCAGCGCCGGATTTCGCTTGATGAATGAGTCCGCCCTAAAGTTTTAGCCGTTGTGGCCGTTGTCATGAATACCATGACTGCGTTCAGCCTCTTTCTGCTATCACTCTGCGTCTCCCTGATCACCGGGCTGGTTTTGCTTGGCTGGTGGATGATCGCCCGCGAACGCTCGTTTCAGAAGCGCCATGCCGAGCAGGAACTGGCGTTTCGGGACGCGGTGCGCCGCGAGGCCGAGCTGTCCCAGCGGTTGCAGAGTGCCTTGCGGCAACAGGTTCGCTACCAACAGCAGCTCGGCCGCATGGAAACGCATTACAAGGAGCGGGCCAGCCTGATCCGGGATCTCGGGATTGAGCCTGATCGCCTGGCCGCCGGACGTGAGGCGCTGCATGGAAACCTGGCCTTCCTGCGTATGCGTCTTGGCCTGCTGCTTGGCGCGGCCGCCGAGACCTCGCAGCTTTGTGAATTGGCCAGACAGCACGACGCGCTGGCAGCGGGCCTGTGTCGGCAACTCGAACGTACGCTATCCGGTCGCGGTGGCATCGAACACGACCGCGAGACGCGTCGGCGGGTGCAGACCATGCTCGATCCCGAATTGATGCAGCGCACACTTGCCGAGTCCGAAGAGCTGATTTCCTGACTGGCCTGCTGGCTGCCGACCCCCCTCCGCTCGCGCGGCGACTTCCAACTGACCGCAACTTCACCGACCATGGCGGAATCGCTATCAAAAGCCGCCGATCGCCGGCGCCAGAAAGCAACGCTGACAGAAAGGCAGAGCGCATGTTTCTCGACCGCTACCACGATCTCGCCGATGGCCTGATTCGAATCTCGGAGCAGCAGGGCAGCCTGTTCGCCAAGGAAGTGGCCGGCGACTTCAATCCGATCCACGACTCCGGCGCCCGCCGCTATTGTGTGCCGGGGGATCTGTTGTTCGCTTTGATTCTTGGCCATTACGGTCTGTATCCGCGGATGACCTTTTATTTTCGGGGGATGGTGACCGGTGATCTGCCGTTGCAGTTAGCAGAGGATACGGATAACCATCTGCAGTTGTCGGATGTTGATGGCCGGACCTATCTGGACGTGGAAAGTGAAGGCGAGGGCATTCGAGACGCGGCGGTGACCGAGGCGTTCATACGCCGCTATGCGGCGTTTTCGGGGCGAAACTTTCCCGAGTTCCTCGAGCCGCTGATGCACGAGCAGGGCATGATGTTCAATCCGGATCGGCCGCTGGTAATCTACGACAGTATGGCCTTCGAGCTGACGGCACCCGTGGCCGCCGACGTCTCCATGGATCTCACGGAGGCCACGCTGGATGTCAGGGGACGCCGTGGCGAGGAGTATCTGCGGTTCAGTGTCCACAGCGAGGGCCGGCAGGTGGGACATGGCACCAAACGTGTGCTTGTGAGCGGCCTGCAGCCCATGGATGCGGAGCGCCTTCAGGCTTTCGTCGATGATTATGTGGAGCGGCGGGAGGCGTTCGGCCCCGCCTGAGATCGGCAGTGAGCACCCCGGCCTGATACGGCGCCGGGGTAACCCTGGTTCCGCCGGCTCAGTCCCCGCGCGGCACGGTCTGCGGCTCGATGAACTCGAAAAGCCCCTCGA
>SKGQ01000093.1 GCA_007117515.1 Ectothiorhodospiraceae bacterium
CAAGCGCAGAGAGACACCCAGCCATGTCTGCTTCGGACAGTCTCCGGCTCTTGATCGCCGAAGATTCGCTGAACGATGCCGAAATCATCGTCAGCACGCTTCGTAATGCCGGGCTCCCGGTACGCCCCGCCCAGGTCAGTGACCCGGAGGAACTCCGAGAGAAGCTCACCAGCACACCATTCGATCTGTTCCTCTGCGGCCTGGATCTTGAGGCGATCCAGCTGGAAGACGCCATCGAGGTCATTCACAAGAGCGGGCTCGACGTCCCGGTCATTGCCCTGGGCAGTGATACTGGCCAGCAGGCCCGGCGTGATGCCATGAAAATGGGTGCAATGGATCTCGCGACCAAGGCTGATCTGGAGCATCTCTGTCTGGTGGTGCGTCGAGAGTTCGAGGCCAGCAGCAACAAACGGCAGATTCGCTCCCTGTCCCGCCAGGTACGGGAAACCGAAAACCGGTGTGCCTCCCTGCTGGACCGATCCCGGGACCCGATCGCCTACATCCACGACGGCATGCATGTCTATGCCAACCGCGCCTACCTGGAATTCTTTGGCCACGATAATGACGATGATATCGCCGGCATGCCGATTCTGGACCTGATCGCTCCCGAGAGTCAGACAGAATTCCGCCAACTGTTGCGTGAAGTCGGCCGTGGCGGCCGTGCGGCCGCCGATGTCGAGCTGAATGTGGTGCGCAAGGGTCAGGCCCAGCGTCTGCGGATCGATGTCTCGACCGCGGCCGTTGATGGCGAGCCCTGCATCCAGCTCCTGATGCCGGCGGTGAACGAGCCCACGGGCGAAGCACGCAAACTGGAACTGGAAATCAGCAAGCTGAACAAGACCGACCTTGCCACCGGTCTGATGAACCGCATGCATTTCTCGTCAATGCTGGAAGAAGCGGTTCTGACCGGTTCAGGCGAGGCCCGCGATAACCGCACCGATGGCCTGCTGCATATACAGATCGACGACGCCAGCAAGACAAGGCAACGCTTCGGTGCGACCGGTCATGACCGCATCATGGCGCAGCTCGCCGGGTTGCTCCGGGCCGATCTGGATGACGACTGCCTGGCCGGGCGCATCAGTGAAATCGCGTTGATCGCTTATCTGCCCAATCGCAATGTGCACGACGCCATTGCCACGGCCGAAGCGATACGCTTACGGACCGAGGAGGCCATCTTCGATATCGGTGGCCAGAGCTTCACCACCACGGCGAGCTGCGGTGCGGTAATGCTGGGACCGGGCCAGATGAATGTGCACCAGGCCGTGGCCGATGTGGAAGCCGCCTGTGAAACTGCCCATTACGCCGGTGGCAATCGCATCCATCTGCACAGCGCCATGGCCGGTGAGGCTGACGAGGACAATGTGGTCATCTGGGAAGAGCGCCTGCGGAACGCCCTGGAGGACGACCGCTTTCACCTGGTCTACATGCCGATTGCCAGCCTTTCGTCTGATCGAACGCCGCGCTATGAGGTTCGCCTGCGCCTGACCGATGAGGAAGGCGTCATCCGGGGCGCCGAATACTTCATCCCTCCTGCCGTGCGATGTGGCCTTGCACCAGATCTGGACAGATGGGCGGTAAAACAGGCCGCCGAAAGCCTTTCGGAAGAGCAGGTAGGGGATGACTGCGTCCTGTTTCTGAAGATCGGCGGAGCCACGCTGGCAGATGAAGGCTTCATCGAGTTTGTTGCCGCGACGCTTGGGGAAAAAAAGGTCAAGCCCGATCAACTCAACTTCGAGCTGAACGAGTCGGAGGCCGTGACCCGGCTCACCGAGGCCAAACCCATGTTCAAGAAGCTCAAGACGCTGGGCTGCGGCCTGACCCTGGACCACTTCGGCACGGGGCTGAATCCATTCCAGCTACTCAAGCACCTGCCGGCAGGCTGGCTCAAGCTCGATCGTGCCATCACCCGAGACCTGGCGAAGAATCCGGAGTCCATGGACAAGCTGCGCAAGATCATCAGCGCCGCCCAGGCCCAGGAACTGCGCGTCATCGCCAGCTACATCGAGGACGCCCAGACCCTGGCCTACATCTGGCAGGCCAACGTGGTTTTCGTCCAGGGTCACTTCCTGCAACCACCATCACCCCGGATGCACTACGATTTTTCGGGGACGGTTATTTAACAACGTTGAACCGCGGTTTAGGTTGAATGTTTTACGTTTAACGAAACGCGCCCTTCAAACAGAAGGGCTCGATAACTCACTTAAAACGTTACACGTTAAACCTAAAACGCGGGGGGTCACCCCCGCTTCAAGGCCTCAATCCTCTCATCCAGCGGCGGATGCGACATGAACAGGCGGGACAACGTGCCGCGGCCGCCGTTGATGCCCATGGCACGCATCTCGTCCGGAAGGTGGGAGTCCTCGCTGCCGCGTTTCAGGCGTTCCAGAGCGGCGATCATCTTCTCGCGACCTGCCAGCCTGGCGCCACCTGCGTCCGCGCGATACTCCCGATAGCGAGAGAAGGCCATGACGATGGTGGAGGCTGCGATGCCGAGCACCATCTGGGCGATGAAATAACTGATGAAGAATCCAGGACCATGACCGGACTCGCTCTTGAACACCGCCCTGTCGACGAAACGACCGATAATGTGCGCGAAAAACACCACGAAGGTGTTCACCACACCCTGCACCAGGGTCAGGGTCACCATGTCGCCGTTGGAGATGTGAGCGATCTCGTGGCCGATCACGGCCTCCGCTTCGTCCCGGGTCATTCCCCGCAACAGGCCGGTACTGACCGCCACCATGGAACTGTCGCGGCGGGCGCCGGTGGCGAAAGCATTGATCTCCGGCGCATCGTAGATCGCGACCTCGGGCATGCCGATACCCTCGCGCTTGGCAAACTGCCTCACCGTACCTACCAGCCACTGTTCCACTTCGCTGCGCGGATTCTCGATGACCTGTGCCCCGGTCATGCGCTTGGCCATCCATTTCGACATGGCCAGCGAAATGAACGAGCCACCGAAACCCACCACACCGGCCACGATCAGCAGGCCGACGAAATCGATACCACCAGTGGCCTGGTCCACGGTGGACACGCCAAATATCGAATACAGCACCATCAGCACAATGCCGAGGACGGCCATCACGGCCAGGTTTGTCAGAATCAGAAGACCGACACGTTTCATCGAAGAACTTCTCCGTTTGGGTAATTGACGTACTTTGCGGCTTAGATAGGGTCAGGCGCGACCGGGTTCAATAGCTTTCATTTGGAGCAGGGCGGGGATCGAACGGCCCACGCGACGCCAGACAGGCGCTGCCGATCGCGGGAATCCTGGTCCACTGTCGGGGTTACGCCGACTGCACGCTATCGACGCGCTGGAAGCCCCGGGGCAACAAGGCACCGCGGCGCCCGCGGGCACCGATATACGCCTCCAGATCGGCCGCCTTGATGGTCAGATGACGCTTGCCGGCCCACAGCACCACGGCCCCATCCCGCGGCACCGCAGCGACCCCGACCAGGGTCTCCTCGCCTGCTTTCAGCGCCATGATCTTGTTGCCCTTGCCCTTGGTCAGACGCGGCAGCTCGACCAGCGGGAACGCCAGCATGCGCCCGCTGCTGGCAACGGCTACCAGCAGGTCCGTCTCCGGATCGGTTACCGGTGCCGGTTGCAGCACGACGCTTCCCTTGGGCACGGTCAGAATCGCCTTGCCCGCACGGTTGCGGGATTGCAATTCACCAAGGCTGGTCAGAAAACCGTATCCGGCCGCTGAGCCGAGAACCAGCGGTTGCTCATCGGCACCGGCAAGCACATGCAGAAAGCGCGCGCCGGACGGCGGATTGAGCCGGCCAGTCAATGGCTCGCCCTGGGAGCGCGCCGAGGGCAGGCTGTGAGCCGGCAGTGCATAGGCGCGGCCGGTCGAATCCAGGAACACGGCCTGCCGGTTGCTGCGGCCGCGAGCGGCATCCAGGAAACCATCGCCCGCCTTGTAGTTGAGTCCGGCGGCATCGACCTCGTGACCCTTGGCCGCACGAACCCAGCCCTGGGTCGACAGCACGATGGTCACCGGTTCGCTGGGAATCAACGCTGTCTCATCCAGGGCGCGGGCCGACTCGCGCTCCACCAGCGGCGAACGGCGATCGTCCCCATAGGTCTCGGCGTCACGCTGAAGTTCCTCGCTGACCAGCGCACGCAGCTTCTGCCGCGAACCGAGAATCGTTTTCAACTGCTTGCGCTCGCGACTGAGCTCGTCCTGCTCGCCGCGAATCTTCATTTCCTCGAGCTTCGCCAGATGCCGCAACTTGAGTTCGAGTATGGATTCCGCCTGGGTATCACTGAGACCAAAGCGTTCCATCAGTACCGGCTTCGGCTTGTCCTCCTCGCGGATGATCGCGATTACCTCATCGATGTTGAGGTAAGCGATCAGCAGGCCTTCCAGGATGTGCAGCCGTGCCTCGACCTTGCCCAGTCTATATTCCAGCCGTCGGCGCACGGTGTTGGTACGGAACACCAGCCATTCCGACAGCATCTCGCGCAGGTTCTTGACCTGCGGCCGGCCGTCCAGACCGATCACGTTGAAGTTCACGCGGTAGGTCTTCTCCAGATCCGTGGTCGCGAACAGGTGGGTCATGACCTGCTCGACGTCGATCCGGTTGGAGCGCGGCACCAGCACCAGACGGGTCGGGTTCTCGTGATCCGACTCGTCGCGCAGGTCCTCGATCATCGGCAGCTTCTTGGCCTGCATCTGGGCCGCGATCTGCTCCAGAACCTTGCTGCCGGAGACCTGATACGGCAGTGCGGTAACCACGATATCCCCGTCTTCACGGGCGTAGCGCGCACGGCAGCGAATACCGCCGTTGCCCTTCTCGTAAAGCCTCAGCAACTCGTCCCGCGGCGTGATGATCTCGGCGTCGGTGGGGAAATCCGGGCCCTGCACATGCTCGCAGAGCGTGGCCACGGAGGCCTCGGGCTCGTCCAGCAGGTGAATGCAGGCACTGGCCACTTCACGCAGATTGTGTGGCGGGATGTCGGTGGCCATGCCAACCGCAATGCCAGTGCCGCCGTTGAGCAGCACATTGGGCATCCGCGCCGGCAGCACCGAAGGCTCGTCCATCGTACCGTCGAAATTCGGCACCCAGTCGGCGGTTCCCTGACCCAGTTCGGCCAACAGCACCTCTGCGTACCTGGCCAGTCTCGACTCGGTGTAACGCATGGCAGCGAAGGATTTCGGGTCGTCCGGCGAACCCCAGTTGCCCTGCCCGTCCACCAGCGGATAGCGGTACGAGAACGGCTGCGCCATCAGCACCATGGCCTCGTAACAGGCCGAATCACCATGCGGATGAAACTTGCCCAGCACGTCGCCCACGGTGCGCGCGGATTTCTTGTACTTGGCCAGCGCCGTCAGCCCCAGCTCCGACATGGCATAGACAATCCGCCGCTGCACCGGCTTCAGCCCGTCACCGATATTCGGCAGGGCCCGATCGAGAATCACGTACATGGAGTAGTCCAGGTACGCCTTCTCGGTGAATTCACGGAGCGGGCGGGTTTCGAAGTCGGAATACGACGGGTTGGGGGGATTAGCCAATGCGCAAGACCTTTTGTTTACATTTCATATACTTACAGTTTTAAGTTTAACGTTTTACGTTTTACGTTTTACGTTTAATGAAGACCTAAGGAAACGCTGATTTATTCCCGCGTCTGCGCCCGAGACCGGTTTTGGTCATCTGGCAAGGCGCGGTGCCGGTTCGGTAGCCATAGCTACCGGGCCGGTGACGCAACACCGCCAGGGGCCAAAACCGGCCGGGGTCTTCGGCTTGGGCCGCATTTTTCCCGATTGCTGCGTTGCGCTGCTTGACCGCAGAATGACTGCGGCGCTGCACAGCGCGCCTTGCCTCGGAAAAAATG